>CAJXHE010000034.1 GCA_913051865.1 uncultured Flavobacteriales bacterium | reverse complement strand
TAACCTTTGGTACCACCACTTCCAGAAAGCCTTTTGTGTTCTGGGAAACATTTTCATTATTGAAAGAAAAAAATGTGTCATTGTAATTTTGTTGTTGTTGTTGTTGTTGTTTGTTCTTGTCCTCTAAAAATGGAAAGGAAATTCACTCCGCTTGCGCCTCATGAGTGCTTGTGGGCTATTGTTGCCAAATCACTTTTCGGCTTCCATCTTTGAGCAATGCGATGCTAAACTGTCTAGGGGTGGGGCCATCATGTAACTCTCGTCCCATGAGGTCATACCAACATTGAACTTCTGAACGAGATTGAAGATCGTCATCGGACAGGTCTACAATTGAGGTGGAGGAATCTGACCATGAAATAGGATAACTGCATGACACTTCAGGCGTACCCGCAAATAAGCCAGACACAAGATCGAGTTGGCCTGAAAAGGGATTTGTCAGAGAAGAAGGCAGGATGAGGTAGCGTGTTTCATTCATATTGGGACCTATGCCGTATACATTTGGCGCAGAGCTTAGCTCTTCTGAGGCGACAATCTGTCCATCTGTGTCCATCAATTGAAACCCTGCATATGGAAACGTGTAGCCTGTTGTGTATATCGAAGACATAGAAATAGTGACAACCCCAGGCGTGTCTAACTCAGGTTGTACGACTGAGTTTACAGTGACAATGATGGAGTCACAAAGTTCATTTGGATTGAATCCACCTGATTCACACGCCGATTGACATTCTGCCAACGTCTCAAACGGCACCACTCCAGCACATCCACCCCATGTAAAAGAATCGCAAGATTGTGAAACTTGATTGAAGTAATATGCCTCAATCGCAGCTTCGCATGGTCCCGGGTCTGGTTCCAAATCACAAGGAGACTGTGCAATCCCTGCACATCCTAGGGTGACAAAAGTCATAAAAAGAAAGGCTCGATGAATGATTTTTAGGTATTTCAAGTTGTTAATATAGATTAATAAATATTGAATCAATCTTTTTTATATTTCAGTTATGAATAGGATTAAATTTATTAAAGGCACGATAGCATCTGGTTTGGCTTTTTTTGCTGCACCTTTTATTCCTTCAGCATCGTCCAAGAATACAGCGTCCACATATGACAGGCTGCGAAAAAACATAGGATTCAATCATGTACCCAATAATGAAATCACGACGATGAATACAGTCTTACACAAAGCAAATACAAGAGGGTCAGCTGATCATGGTTGGTTGAAAGTAAACCATACGTTCAGCTTTGCCAATTACCACAACCCAGAGCGGATGCATTTCGGCGTGCTACGCGTTCTCAATGATGACTCGATTGCGGGGGGTAAAGGTTTCAATACGCATCCCCATGACAATATGGAAATCATCACGATTCCTTTACAGGGAGATCTTGAACACAAAGACAACATGGGCAATGGCACGGTGATTAAAAGTGGAGATGTGCAGGTCATGAGTGCAGGCACAGGGATCACACACAGTGAGTTTAATGCGAGTCAGGAATTTGACGTCAAGGTTTTGCAGATTTGGCTTTTCCCAAACAAAAAGAACGTCACACCGAGGTATGATCAACAAGCCATCAGAGATTTTGAAGTTCAAAATGAATTCTCTCAGATTTTATCGCCAAATGAGGCTGATCAAGGTGTATGGATCCATCAGAATGCGTGGTTCAGTGTCGGGGTGTTCAGTGAGAAAAAATCTATGAAGTATACATTAAATGATGAGAGTAACGGCGTTTATGCATTCATCATAGAGGGTGAAGCTACGATAGCGGGTCAGAAGTTAGAGATGCGAGATGGATTTGGCATTTGGGACACAGCTTCGATGTCTATCACAGTTGAAAAAGATTCAAGAATTTTATTGATGGAAGTTCCGATGACAATTTAAGTTTATGATTTTCACACGTTAGTGGTATGTGATTGGCTAGTTTTACCACATGAAAAAAACCGGGGTATTATTTTATGTGATTGTCGGTATTTTTCTGCTTCTGGGTGTGTCACTTTATCTCTTTATTCAGTCATCTTCCACGGATTACAATTTTGAGATTTTATCATCTGAAATAGAGCATGATGTCAGAATTGTGTTTGATGACATGGCCGTTCCTCATATCTATGCTGAATCAGAGAGTGATGCCATGTTCGCGCTAGGGTATGTGCATGCTTCTGAGCGTTTATGGCAGATGGATTTGCTTCGTCGAGCCGGTGGGGGTGAATTATCCGAACTTCTCGGAGCTGACATGATCGAGAACGACCGGTATTTGAGAACACTTGGGATGAGAGCCGCCGCGGTCAAGGACGCCGCGTTGTTTGAACACACTTCGTCAGAAACAACCAAGTCTGCTGCCCGTGCATATTTAAAAGGTGTCAACACATTTATTGGTGAAGAAAATTATCCTGTTGAGTATTTGCTTTTAGGAGAGACTCCTCATCAGTTTGAGATTGTGGACATGTATAAAGTTGCTGGATTTATGGCCTACAGTTTTGCAATTCACATTAAAACGGAGCCCATTGTTGATTGGCTCAAAACGAATGTCGATTCGATCTATTTGTCAGATATAGCCCTAGGGGTGCAGGGGTTCACAAAAATCCCAACCCAAAACGCTTCTGTCGATGTTACAACATTCTCTGATTTGGCACACCGCTTAGATGAAAAATTGCCAGTTCCTCAATTTATAGGGTCAAATGCGTGGGTCATCTCCGGTTCGAAAACCAAATCAGGAGAAGTGTTGTTCTCCAACGACACACATATGAAGTACGCCTCACCTTCTGTTTGGTATGAAGCACATGTGACCACTCCCGAGTTGGAATATTATGGAAATCACATTGCTGGAGTCCCATTTCCGCCCTTGGGACACACAAAAGACAGAGCTTGGGGGATTACGATGTTTGTTAATGACGACATCGATTTGTACAAGGAAACAATCATCGGTGACCAGTACCTATACGATGAGGAACTGGTTGACTTGGACATTACGTCCGAGATCATACATGTTGCGGGCGGAGCGGATGTTGAATTTGAAGTAAGAAGCACCTTGCATGGGCCTTTGATTTCGGACAGTGTGTCTATGTGGTGGACCTATATGAAGTATCCTGACAACCTGATCCAGGAGGCCTTTTACGGTCTCTCAAGAGCAGAAAACATGGCGGAAGTTAAACAGGCTGTTTCTTTGTTTCATGCACCGGGATTGAATGTCATGCATGGAGATAAAGAGGGTAATATTGCTTGGTGGGCTGCCGCAAAACTCCCCATCCGTTCACCGTCATCGGATTCGAAATCCATACAAGATGGTTCCCTTGCTGAGAATGACATTCTCGGATGGTATGATTTCTCCAAAAACCCTCAGACGATCAATCCTGAACGTGGTTTTATTTTCTCGACGAACAACGCACCAGAGGATGTCGATGGCGTGCATTATCCGGGGTATTACTATTCCGGAAATACGCGGGCGAAATCAATCATTACAGCACTTTCTAAAGACAAGGCAGACTGGACCATGGAAGACTCGCAAGAACTGCAAATGAGCACACACTCTCCTGTGTATGAAAGTAACTGTAAGATGATGTGTGCATACGCTGGGGAGAATAGTTTCGAGGGTGTATATGCTGAATATTTCCAGAAAATGAAAGCGTGGACCGGAACACACGGAATAGAAGAGATCGAGCCAACGATTTATTACAGATGGATGCACGCGGTGATTAAGGATGTTTTTAAGGATGAGTTGGGGGAGGAGAAATACCTCACGTTCAGGGGGACGATTGTATGTGAAAACACATTTCCGCTTGTGCTTCAGAACAGTGAATCTCCCTGGTGGGACAATCAAAATACAGATGAAATCGAATCAGCCCAGCAGATTGTCAACAGCGCTTTTCTGACTGCGATTGATGAAATTATTAAAGATAGAGGCGCAGATTCATCGAAGTGGAAATATGGAAAAATTCACCACCTCACACACAAGCACGCTTTGGGGGAAGTTGAGATTTTAGATGATTTATTTAATGTGGGGAGGTATGACGTACCATCGGCAAAAGACGCGCTGTGTAAATATGAATTCAAGTTGACCGATACTGTTGATTTCGAAGTGTTCTCAGGTCCAGCAATGCGGGTGACGGTGGATTTTGGTGATGTAAACGCCTCTGAAAGTATTCTTCCTACGGGACAGTCTGGCAATGTGTTCAGTCCCTATTACGACAACCAAGCAGACATGTATCATTCAGGGGAGTTTCGCAAGCAAAGAATGAATCAAGAGGAGATAGAAGGCGTGAAAATTGGGGAGTCATTTATTCGTGTTCAATAAATTAATAACAAACATTTTATAATCTTACGACCATGAAAGTAATTGTATTAGGAGCAGGCCTTGTAGGAGCCCCCATGGCTTTTGACCTTGCCAAGGGCGCAGAGTTTGACGTCACTGTAGCTGATATCAGTCACAAGAACTTAGAGAAATTTACGGGCCACAACATTGCGACTGTGGCGGTCGATTTGGACGATGAGCATTCGCTTCAGGAGGTGCTCAAAAACCATGATTTAGTCTTGAATGCTGTTCCCGGATTTATGGGTTATCGCACCACAGAACGTATTTTAAAGGCGAAAAAAAATGTGGTAGACATTTCCTTTTTTCCTGAAGATGCATTGATGTTAGATGGTTTGGCAAAAGAAAATGGCGTAACAGCGATTGTGGATTGCGGAGTGGCTCCAGGAATGAGTAACATTCTTCCCGGATATGTGGATTCTATTTTAGACCAAACCGATTCCATTTTAATCTATGTCGGAGGACTACCTAAAGTCAGAGAGCTTCCTTATGAGTATAAAGCCGTTTTTTCACCCATCGATGTCATTGAAGAATACACACGTCCCGCACGTTATATTGAGAATGGCAAGCTAGTAACCATGCCCGCTTTGTCTGAGCCGGAATTGCTTCATTTCGATAAGGTTGGGACACTTGAGACGTTTAACAGCGATGGAATCAGATCGCTTTCAAAGACAATGCCTCACATCCCCAATATCAAAGAAAAAACACTTCGTTATCCTGGTCATATCAGGTTAATGGAGATTATGCGAGAAGCTGGATTTTTCAGCGCTGAACCCACAGAAATAAACGGGGTTGATATTCGCCCCATTGATCTTACTGCGAAGCTTCTTTTTCCGCAGTGGGAACTTAAGCCTGGAGAAGTTGATTACACGATCATGCGCATAGAGGTTTCAGGTGTCCGCAACGGCAAGCCAGAGCGACATACCTATACCCTTTTTGATGAATACTGCCCTGAAACGAAGGTTCACAGTATGGCACGAACGACGGGTTACACTGCCACGATGGCCATCAGGATGCTCGCTGAAGGACATTATAATGAGAAAGGAATCATCGTTCCTGAGTTCATTGGAAAAAATCACGCGTGTGTGAAGTTTATTCTTGATGGACTTGCAGATCGAGGGATTAACTACGAATTAAAGATAGATTGAGGGACATTTGATCTTGAATGAGATGCGCAGAATGAAAAATTGTATACCATCTCCTTTAAATAAACCTATCGTGAGGCATCGATTCCGTCGATGTTGTTAAAGAAGGTTGAAGGCGATGTGCTTTATGTTATTTTTCCTTACAAAGTGGCGTAGTGTTTCATAGATTTACAGTCAAAATAATACAGCGCTTTTGAAAATGAGGAATTCAGCTCTTGTGTATCTTAAAATACTGGTTATAAGCGTTTTCGTTCTTATCGGATGCGGTAGTGAAGGGAAAGTCATTGAAGCGATTGGAAGTGATGCTTCTGGGACGGGGATTTTTTCAGGGAACAAATCACCTGAATCTTCAGAAAGTACATCTTATCAGGTAAAAGCTTTAGAAGTTCTCCAAACAGCGAAGTACTCGTATTTGAAGGTTGAAGGAGAAGGAGACGGGTTACGTGTGGGAGAGCCATATTGGATTGCGACGCTGAAGAACGATTTCGTCGCTGGTGAAGAATATATTTATACAGGTCGTTTGTTTAAGAGTGATTTCGAAAGTAAGGAATTTGGGAGAGTATTTGATCAAATATATTTGGTCTCTTTCATTGAAAAGGCAAACGCGACAGCGCCGATGGCTTTGTCAGTGGAAGGTGTCATTTCAATCGCAGACATCGTGTCTAATGCTTCCAGTTATGAAGGGAAAAAAGTGAAGGTTCAAGGGGGAGTTGTGAAAGTAAATGATGCGATTATGGACAGGAACTGGATTCATTTGACAGATGGGTCGGCGGATGACTATGACTTTGTCATCACTACTGATGAGAATGTCTCCGTGGGACAGACAATTGCATTTGAAGGTTTGATTTCGACAAACAGAGATTTCGGCGCTGGATACAAGTATGCGCTACTTATGGAGGATGCGGTTACAATTAAATAAACGAAAGTGAAACGATTTTTTTCTACTTCTTTTGCTGGAATCTACATTCTGGTATTTGCCGTTGCCATTGGAGTTGCAACATTTATAGAGAACGATTTCGGGACCAGTTCGGCCATGAAGCTGGTCTTTAAAGCTGGGTGGTTTGAAGTGTTGTTGGTACTGTTCTCCATCACGCTCGTTGTCAATGTGGTGAAATATAAAATGATTTCACAAAAGAGATGGGCACTGGTTATCTTTCATTTGTCCATGGTTATGATTCTTGTAGGTGCGGGAGTAACCAGGTATTTTGGTTATGAAGGAACCATGCATATCCGAGAGGGGGAGGCGTCAAATTCCATCCTTTCTCGTGACTCATATTTAAACTTCCAGGCGTCCTCCAATGGGAATAACTATGAATTTAGTGAGCCGGTTCTCTTTTCTTCAATTGGAAGCAATGCCTTCAATGAGAAGTACAATGTAGCAGGTCGCGAAGTGAAGGTTGAAGTGTTGGACATTTTGCCGAACCCCGCGAACGTCCTTGCGCAGTCTTCTTCTGGTCAACCTATTTTAAAGATTGTCTATGGTGGTAGTGGTTCTAGGCAAGAGTTTTACATCGGAGAGGGAGAGAGAAGGACGCTTTTTGGCATGAATTTCGACTTCAGTCAATCCCTAGAGGATTCATCCGCGGTAGATTTCTCTGAGACACCGACTGATTTTAATATTTATTTTTCTGACGGAGATTTGCTTTTCAAATCCCGAACTGATGTGTCTGAGATGGTCATGATTAGCCAAACGCAGTCTGCGCTCTCTGCAAATCAGGTGCATCCGCTCAAGCTAAGATCTCTTTATGATACAGGCGACAAAGGGTTTGTTTTCGGAGATTTTATGCCATCAGGTGAACTCAAGTTAACCAGCACAGGACGCAAGCTTGATTACAGTTCAACCATTGGTATTTCCTTGAAAGTCACAATTGATGATGTTCCGTTTGAACGTTACATCTTCGGCCGCAATGGTGGGGAAGGTCATGCAGAAGTCTTTCAAGTTGATGGTATGGAGCTCTCGGCGAGCTATGGCTCAAAAAGAATACAACTTCCTTTCAGTTTATATCTGAATGATTTTATTATGGATAGATATCCAGGAACGAATAGCCCAGCGTCTTATGCCAGTGAAGTCACTTTAATTGACGACAGAAATCAAATACGAGAAGATCACAGAATCTATATGAATCATGTCTTGGATCACGATGGTTTCCGATTCTTTCAATCTTCCTTTGATCAAGATGAATTGGGGACGTATTTAAGTGTAAACAGCGATTATTGGGGAACCATAATTACCTATTTCAGTTATGCGTTTTTTACTTTGGGACTAGTTATGGTTTTCTTTAGCAAAAAGACGAGATTTTATATCCTGTCCCAAAAATTAAAAAAACTTCAGGACAAACGATTTGTATTCCTGACTTTAGTCTGTTTTTCTAGTTTCCTATCTCAGCCCGCAATCGCGCAGGAGTCAATCAAGCCAGTGCTCCCTGAATTGTATTATGTAGATGATGACCATGCCGCGTTATTTAACACTGTGATCGTTCAGGATTTTAAGGGACGTATGAAGCCCATGCAGACGCTTTCGAACGAACTCATGCGCAAGGTCACGGGCAAGACCAAATACAATGGCTTCACTGCAAGTACGACCGTGTTGTCGATGTATGCTGATGCTCAAAATTGGTATTCTGCACCTATGATAGGGTATGGTAAAAACGAAGGTATTGCGGACATTATAGGTGTGTCATTTGGTAATCTGGCCAGCTATAAGGATTTTTTCTTCGAAGATGGCTCTTATAAGCTTGGTGGTGAAATCCGTGATGCCACCGGTAAAAACCCTGCGGAAAGAGGGATGTATGAGAAGCAACTTATTAAGGTTGATGAGCGGGTAAATATCGTGGGGATGATTTTTGCCGGATCTTTTTTTAAGGTGATCCCAATCGAAGGTGATGAGAACAATACTTGGGTGGGAGAGGAGAGGTCAAACGGACAGACTTCTGAAGCGCCCACTTCGCCTATCGCTCAAGCTTTCTTCAGTACCTATCGCCGAGCGCTTTACGATGCGATACAATCCGTTGAGCGAGGAGAACTTGAAACAGGTGCAGACATTTATCAGCTTTGTAATCAAATTGTTTTAGAACTTAAACAATACCAAACCGTTAACGGGGCAGCAGTGATGCCCTCGAAGTCAAGAATCGCGACGGAGATTGCACTCAATAATTCGAACGTTTTTAATCGCCTTGCACTTTATTATTTCATGCTTGGTATGTTGTTTCTAGGTCTTCTTTTCTACTCCGTATTCTTTCCTGAAGGCAAGGCGAAGAAATTCAGGGCAGCTTTGGTCGTCCTCGTCATTATAGGGTTCGTTTTCCATACCTCGGGTCTGGGTGCAAGATGGTATATTACGGGACGAGCGCCATGGAGCAATGGTTATGAATCAATGATTTATATTGCGTGGACTTCTGTGCTTGCGGGTTTGATTTTCACCCGGAAATCCCTGGGAGCTATGGCAGCGACGATGGTTCTGGGAGGTGCAATCCTTCTCATTGCGATGTTGAGTTATCTGGACCCAGAGATTACACCACTCGTTCCAGTTCTTAAATCTTATTGGCTTACAATTCATGTTTCACTTATCGCTGGATCATACGGTTTTCTTATGCTTGGCGCCATTATTGGATTTATAAACTTGTTGTTGTACGTGATTCTGTCGAAGAAAAACAAATCTGCGATTGTTAAGATCATCAAGGAGATGACTTACATCAGCGAAATGACTTTGACCGGTGGCATTGTACTGCTTAGTGTAGGGACATATTTGGGTGGTGTTTGGGCGAACGAATCTTGGGGGAGATATTGGGGGTGGGATGCAAAAGAAACCTGGGCATTGGTTTCGATACTGGTGTATGCTTTCATATTACACATGAGACTCATTCCTGGACTCAAGTCTGTTTTCGCTTACAATTTCGCGACTCTTTTTGGTCTTTCTTCCGTAATCATGACCTATTTCGGTGTGAATTACTACCTAAGTGGTTTACACTCATACGCAGCTGGAGACCCTGTCCCGATTCCGAATTGGGTGTATTATGCTGTGGCCGCTGCAGCTGTGGTAAGTTTCATAGCATATATGCAAAAAAACAAACATCAAATTTCTTAAATTGCTCCATGAAATATTTTTTAGCCCTTTCAACAGTTGTTTTTTCTTTTATATCATTGGCGCAATCTGAGTCAGATGCCACAGTCCGTCGTTGTGCAGTTATGCCTGCGTTTGGTGAGTGTGTGTACTCAGAAACAGCAGACATTTACCGTTGCTCTACCGCAGCAATAATGGAACACCTTGGAGACGTATTAAATTACCCTTCGGATGCCCTTAAGGCAGAAGTTTCGGGAACGGTTTACGTCATGTTTGTTATTGAAAAAGATGGGTCGATCACAGGTGTAGACGTCATGCGTTCCATTCCTGTAGAAGACGACTCACTGTTAGAGGCTGTGGCTTCCCTTGAGCTTGAAGCTTTAAAGGTTGTCAAATCACTGCCGAACTTTCGTCCTGGTACGGATGGCGTAAATCCGGTGAGGGTTGAATACGTCGTTCCAGTAAAGTTTGCATTAAAGTAACCGGTCAATCGCTGGCCGCACACGACAGTTTCATCAATCGTTTGGTAAATATTAGACCCTTTGATTTAACATACTTCGTCTGTGGGATGATTTTGAATTAAGAGTAACAATTTTAACATCTCATATATGATGCTTATTACGAGTAATGTTCTGCAATTAGAAGAGATTCGCACATTGTTAGGAAAGGTCCCAAAAGAGGTCTATTTAATGAAACGAGATGTGTTGAGTGGTGCCTCGATTGGACAACACGTAAGACATCTTTTAGAATTTTACGTGACCCTTGAGCAGGGCTTGAAGGCAAATGTGGTGTGTTATGATGCGCGGGCAAGAGATTTAAATATCGAAACAGACGTGTCATATGCCATCCAGGTTGTTGACAAGGCGATTGCATTTATGTCCAGCTCCTTTTTTGACAGAAATGCATTCAAAAGAAACATTACACTCAGAGCGAGCTATGGTGTAGATGTTTCGGTTGACATTGATATAGATACGACTGTTGAACGCGAACTCGCGTATTGTTTGGATCATGCAATTCACCATTTGGCAATCATAAAAATCTCATTAATCGAAAGTCGGATTGATTTGAAAATGGAGTCAAATCTTGGCGTAGCCTCTTCGACACTTAGATATCGCGAAACATGTGCACAGTAAGTTACGTGCCTGACCATTCAGGTGGATTTGTTCTCATCTCAAGCAGAGATGAAAAGCCTGGTCGCAAGACCATGCGACCGGAAATCGACAATGGTATGTTATACCCTAAAGACGCTGTTGCTGGAGGGACTTGGATTTCTGTAGATGAGTCGGGGAGGGTTGGATGTCTATTAAACGGAGCGTTCGAAAAGCACACAAGTCAGAATAATTACACGAGAAGTCGAGGCTCCCTGATTCTAGAGGCTTTTAAGTACGACAATATGGCGGATTTTTTCAAGAATGTAACCCTTTTCGGTGTTGAGCCATTCACCCTAATTGTCATAGAAAACAACATGCTTTGGGAATTTCGGTGGGATGCCAAGGTGAAATTTATTAAAGAATTCCCGGTTGATCAGAAGAAGGTTTGGTCTTCATCAACTTTATATGATTCTTCAGCAAAAGCAAAACGCCGCAGTTGGTTTCATTCATGGAGAGGTGCTCCCTTAGACTTTCATTTTGCAAACCATTGTTCCAATCCTGGCATCGACTTAAAAATGAAACTGGACTCAGGTGTTGAAACGGTCAGTATTACACAAGTAACCTCATTCCATGCTTCACGAATTGCAGGTGTTGAGAGTTCCACGTTAATATCTAAGCCACCAAGCATGATGTATCACGATCTGATCCACGGAGAAAAACACATGTCTGAATGTCTTGCGGTTTTCTAAAAGCAATCGCCTCAATGACACTTGTGTAACCGCTTAATCACCTCACGAATCGGGCACGACTTTTAAAATCGCCATTGATGCTCTCAAGTATATATGAGCCAGATGCAAAGAGGGAGATGTCAATTCGCATTGAAGGTGCATTGGAATACCCCTTTGCGATCATTTTACCCGATGTGTTATAAATGGTCCAGTCGGCAAGATCTCTTCCGTCAGATGAATTGACAGAAATGAAATCCCGAGATGGGTTTGGGCTTATCGAAAGCGATAACGGATTTTGAATTTGAGTGTCACCCACATTTAGTGCGGCGTCACGAATTCGGACGAAGTTTGAGTGAACGTACTCCCTGTTCACCATGTCCCACGATTGAACTTCGATTGTTCCATCGTATTCAGCATCTGGTGAAATCAGGACGGTAAATCGCTCACCTGGGTAGATGTCGAGTTCCTCAACCCCGAAAGGTGTGGGGACAGGACGACCATCTGACATGTAGCACATCGCTCCAAGTTCAGCGGGGATGATTAATTTTGTGAGAGTGTAGGCCATAGAACCCAAACGCAACGCGAGGGATTCGCCATTGGGACACGACAGAATCGTCCCTGGTTCACCAGGTGTGCCAGAGCTTCCTGTTTCTAGCTGACTTCCTGAGCGTCCGTTGACCATGAAGTAGTCAGGGCGTATGTCATGAAACGGAAAGGATTGAACAGGGTCTAGGTTGGTCGCTATTTCGAGGTCACTGAAGAGAAGTGGCGCATCAGAATAATACGCTGGGCCTCCCTCAAAGAGAATGCCTCCCGGATGACGGACCAGAATCATCCCATACATGCCCATCGTGAGATGTAGGGTTGTTGTAACGTGGCAATGATAAAAAAAAGTGCCGGGTTCAGATGCCGTAAACTCATAGGACCCTACGTCATCTTGGATGACAATAAATGACGTTGTGGGAACGCCATCATTTGCCTGGTCGACATCAAGGCCATGTAGATGAATGGTGTGAGACTCTGGGCTGTTGTTAACGAAAGACAAGTTCACATCGTCACCGGTCTCATATTCTAGCAAAGGGCCTGGCACGGTGATATACCCATTTGCCGTAAGACCATATCCCCAAACAGGAATTTCCATGCCACCATCAGAGATCAAAATCCCATCCATGCCCGTAAATAAAAGTGGAGGAGGAGAGAAGGTTTGAGCGACAGAGGGGGCAGCGTTAAGGCAGAACAATGACGCGGCAAACAGAAGTGAGATATATACTCTCATGGCGTTATATTTATATGTGTAAGCATTCCGCCTGGATAAAACCCAGAGTTTGTGACCGCGATTAGATTGTGATTGTGCACGGGGTAGATGCCCTCTTGATTTGCAATTAGCAAGAGCGTCATGCCCTCACCTTGTAGGAGAGGAACCGTGTCTTTACTCCATCCTATTCTAGACGTTTGGATTGTGGTAGACAGATACTCAACATGAAAGCCATGAAAGTGAAGCACGTGGTCCATCATACCACTGTTGACAATTGAAATGGTACATGTATCCCCCAAAGCAAGTGCCACGTATCCATTTGCATCTGATGCAGTATGTGGGTGTGTGTATGAGTTTATCGAGAAATATCGTGGCACATAAGGGGCTTCATCAAGCAGCTCACCTCCAGAAAAAACAGAATCCATTCGCTCTGGCATGCAGTCCGCTAGGTTCCAGTGAAATTGATGTGGCATATTTAGTCCCACTTTCAAAACGCCCGACAATCCCAAATACACACCTCTCTGATCACTGGAGAAGTAGCGGTATGTTCCCATGTCCATAGGAGGTATTTCAAAAGTTGTGGTATCGTTTGGAAGAATGTCCAGACCCAAACTCCAAAGCCCGTCCACCCCAAAATCATGGGGTTCTGTATCCGTATTGATGACTGTCAGAAATAACGAAGCATCTGCGGGAGTAATGAGCGCAACATTTGAGGTGTCAAAAACAGCTGTTTCATTAAACCTCAAGACAGACATCGTGTCTTGGGACTGATACCAATCCCCAGTATTGATCCAGAGGGTGTCCTGAGCACATACATTTAGACTTAGGTTAACACCTAGTATAAACAGTCCCCAACGGGTGAAATTGTTCATGTTGTAGATCTTCATTAGTAATAAATATTACGTCTCACCTTCGCAATATATTTTGCCAAGCGAATGACTTGTTTTGTGTAACCAAACTCGTTGTCATACCACGTATATAAGACAACGCTTTTTCCATCCTGACTTACGATGGTTGCGGGACTGTCAAATACAGCACAACAATCGTTGCCAATGATATCGTTGCTCACCAATTCTTCATTGACTGAAAAATGTATTTGATTGACCAAGTCGCCCATCAGGGCTGCTGTTTTAATATGTTGATTGAGATCCTTCAGTGTTGTTGTTTTCTCCAGCTCTAGATTCATAATCGCGAGAGATCCGTTAGGTGTAGGAACCCTGACAGCATTTGCAGTCAGTTTGTTGTTTAAACTGGGAATCACTTTTGTGACGGCTTTTCCTGCGCCAGTTTCTGTGATGACCATATTGACCGCAGCTGACCTTCCGCGACGTTCTTTTTTGTGGAGGTTGTCTAACAGGTTTTGGTCATTTGTATATGCGTGCACAGTTTCAATGTGTCCCCTTACGATTCCGAAAGTGTCCTCAATGACTCTCAAAATAGGAGAGATGGCGTTTGTGGTACAACTCGCAGCAGAAAAAACATGGTCTTTGTCAATGTCCATATTGCTTTGGTTGATGCCGTATACGATGTTTGGTATGCCTTTTCCTGGAGCGGTAAGCAAGACCTTGCTGATGCCATTTGCCTGAAGGTGCAAGCTAAGTGCTTCTTTGTCTCTATATGCGCCTGTATTGTCGATTAGCAACGCATCGTTTATGCCTCTTCCAGCGTAATCAATGGCAGATGGATCTGAACTTGCGATAATTTGAATCCGTTGACCATTGATGATTAAATGTTTGTTTTCGTAATCGATTTCAATTGTTCCGGGGAAACGTCCATGAACGGAATCATTTTCAAGCAAAGCAGCTCTTTTTTTCAGCGTTACGTCATCTATTGACCGGAGTACAATCGCCCTAAGTCTTAGTTGTTGTCCCTTTCCTGCTTGTTTAATAAGTTCTCTGGCTGCGAGTCGTCCTATTCGACCAAATCCAAATAAGACGACATCCCTGGGTTCAATTGCTGAGCTGTCAAATTGATTGAAATGACTGAGCTTATCTGCAATAAATTCTGTCATAGAGTTGAAATCTTCCCCCTCGTTCTTCCATTCATTCGCAAGTTTCCCGATATCAATCTTTGCTGGCGCAATGTCCATGTTGTATATCTCAGTAGCCAGACGTGCAGAATCAGTGACCTGAATAGGCTTTCCGACAACTTGAGAAGCGTATTGATGTAAGTTCAAGATTTCGCCAATACTCTTGTCAATTAAATGGTTTCTAAATAAAACCAATTCAATATTCTTCTCAAAAAGTAATTTCCCGATAGAATGCATCAGCTCTAATGCTGTTTTCTCGTGATCAATGTATGCATTAAGCTCAGCACTGTAAGTCTCTTTCAAACTTTTAGAGTGTATCATATTCTGCTTTAGGGTTGTATAAATAGAACGATTTGAATCACGACAAAGTTACTATTAGAACTTGAAGAGTGTGTTACAAAATAAGATTGTTTTTTCCAGATATTCAGTATTTGTCAAACTCTTCTTAACTTACACATAAATCTTATAATGATGCGTCATTTTGCCTGTTCCAGTTTTTTATTTGTATTCCTTGCTTTGATCTCCAATCTCACCTTAGCTCAAACCTTGAATAATCCTACTTTTCACTTAGATATTGCACCTATTATCTACAACAATTGTACAGAATGTCACAGAGTGGGGGAACTTGGGCCTATGCCCCTTACGACCTATGATGAGGTGGCTGCAAATGGATATTATATAGAATATGTGACACAATCGGGGTATATGCCACCTTGGACTCCGGATCACAATTACACAACATTAAATGGTGAACGTTTCCTTACAGAGGAGGAGAAGCAGACCATCGTGGATTGGGTAGGTGCTGATATGCCAGAAGGTGACCCGTCAGACAATCCCGGCATGCCAGATTTTGATATGGGCCTGCAATTGGGAAGTCCCGACCTTGTCCTGACCATGTCTGAGGCCTATCTGCACGGAGGCGATGGTCTTGAGCAATACCAAGTCTTTATCATCCCAACAGGTCTCACTGAAACGGTGGAGGTATTGGCTGTAGAAATCGTCCCTTCAAATAATGCGATTGCCCATCATGGTCTCATCGGTTACACATCGAATCCGTCCTCAATAAATGCTGCCCTGGCGCTAGATGAAGCAGATCCTGCTGCTGGCTATGAGAGCTTCGGTGACTATGGTGTCCCCGTCGAAGATCGATTGTTTGGCGGTTGGGTTCCCGGTTCGCTCCCATTGATGTTTCCGCAAACAATTGGTAAAATTATGGAGCCTGGATCACAATTGCTTCTTCAGATGCATTATGGCCCATCGTATCAAGATGAGTTAGACCAAACAACGGTTAACATCTACTTCGCCGATCTCCCCGTTGAACGAGAGGTAGAAACCTACACGATGACTCCGTCTGACCTTTCTGTTCCCTTCTATATTCCCGCAAACGAAGTCGTATCATTTCACGGTACTTTAGAAGTAGAAACCGACATGAGTGTGATCTCAACGATTCCACATTCACATCTGGTGGGTAAATCATGGCTTGTGTATGCCACCTCTCCAGACAACCAAGACACCATCCCCATGATCTCTATTCCCAATTGGGATTTTCATTGGCAAGGTATTTTCACCTATCCCAGTTTACTTAAGATACCCGGTGGATATACCATTCATGCGATTGCAGAGTATGACAATACATCCTCAAATACGTTCAACCCAAACAATCCACCTCAGCCCATGTGGTTCGGAGATTTTACCACAGATGAGATGTTCGTCTTATTTTTTCAATTTATTGAATATCTGCCCGGTGATGAGGACATCTCAATCATATCAGAACCCAATGTTGGTTGTTTGGGAGATGTTGTTCCCAATGGAAGTATTGATATAAGTGATATTTTGATGATCCTGAGTCAATACGGCTGCCTCTCTAATTGTGTTTCAGATGTAACGGGAGATGGAGCTGTAACGATTTCAGACGTACTGGTCGTCCTTTCTGAATTCGGCGAGTTTTGTCCTTAAATTTAGAAAATGAACTTTAATCTAACTGCTCTTTTTACAATCGGTTTGCTAAGTTGCAATGGTCAAATCTTTGGCCAATCACCAACTTTCCATCTCGATATCGCTCCCATCATTTATAACAACTGTACGCAGTGTCACAGAACGGGAGAGATCGGCCCCATGTCTTTAACGACCTATGATGAAGTTGCTGAGAACGGATATTTTATTGAGTATGTCACCCAATCTGGATATATGCCGCCCTGGACGCCAGATCACGATTACACGACACTGCTCGGTGAGCGATTTCTGACTGATGAAGAAAAGCAAGTCATTTCTGACTGGGTAGAGGCTGGGATGCCAGAAGGAGATCCTGCCCAAAATCCTGGGATGCCAGAATTTCCGGAGGGATCACAAATTGGTGAGCCCGATCTCGTGTTAACAATGCCCGAGCCGTATATTCATGGTGGAGATGGTCTTGAGCAATATCAAGTGTTCATTATCCCCACTGAAGTGACGGAGACAAAAGAGATTCGCGCTGTTGAGATTCGACCCTCAAACAATAAAATAGCACATCACGGTCTTATCGGATATACGGCCAATCCATCCTCGATAAGTTCAGCCGCGTCTCTCGATGCGATGGACCCAGATGCAGGATATGAAAGTTTTGGTGACTACTCAGTAGATGTCGAGGACAATCTCTTCGGTGGTTGGGTTCCTGGTTCACCACCCTTAATGTTCCCTTCTACGATAGGTAAGTATATGGTGCCAGGATCTCAACTCTTGCTTCAGATGCACTACGGGCCTTCTTTTCAGGATGAAATGGATCAAACGTCAATCAACCTGTTTTTCGCAGACGAACCCATTTCACGTGAAGTAGAAACAGAATTAATGACGCCTGAAAACCTTACTCAACCATTTTATATCCCGGCTGATGAGGTCGTGTCATTCCATGGGACTCAGTATATCTCAAGCGATGTGAGTGTGATTGCAACCATTCCCCATTCTCATCTACTGGGGAAATCCTGGCTCGTTTATGCCACCTCGTCTGACAACCAAGACACCATCCCCATGATTTCAATCCCCAATTGGGATTTTCATTGGCAAGGTATTTTTGCATTTCCTAATCTTTTACATATCCCAGGCGGCTATACGATTCATGCGATTGCTTCCTATGACAATACATCTTCAAATACTTTTAATCCAAATAACCCGCCCCAAGACATGTATTTCGGTGAATACACCACCGACGAAATGTATGTGATGTTCTTTCAATATGTGCCCTATCAGGATGGAGATGAGAACATTTCGATTTCCTCTTTAGAAGAGGAAAGCATTGTCTTCGGAGAATGCAATTTGCTTCCCGCATGGCCGAATCCGACGTCGTCATCCACAGAGGTTACGATCGGATTCTCTTTGCCAAATTTACCATCAGAGATCACACTTGAGCTTTTTGACATCAATGGCAGAAGCATCGCGCTTTGGTTAGACAACGAATCCTTTTCTAACGGAAGACATCTTATTCGTCGCACATTGCCAGGCGATTTATCTCCTGGCTCATACATCTATAAATTGACGACGTCTGAGGGATATTCCAGCAGCAAAGTGTTGGAGGTCTTGAATTAGATTTTTCGTCGTTTAGTTTTTTTTGAAATGCGCGCTGAAAAAATGGAAATGTTCTGCCACAGAGATGCGCCAGTATTTCCAGTTGTGTTTGCCAGGTCTCTCGCTATACGCATGTGAGATCTCTTTGTCATCCATGACGCTGTTTAGCGCTCTGTTCACATCGAGAAAGAAATCATCCAGACCACAGTCGATGATGAACTTTTGGTCAGTTTGGATGTTTTCAGTTAAAACCACCACGCTGTGCGCTTCCCAGTGCTGAGGATACACTGAAGCATCCCCCAGGATGTCAGGCAAGCCCCAATTATTGACAAAGGGTCTAAGGTCGACCCCTCCACTCATGCTTCCAGCGTAGCTGAACAACTCAGGATGTCGAAGTGCAAGATAAAGGGCACCATGGCCACCCATGCTTAGCCCTGTGATCGCTCTTGTGGAAGGTGAGTTAAGTGTGGGGTAAATGCGGTCGACTTCAGGGATGAGAAGGTCTGTGATGTAACTCTCATATCTCATTTTAGGATCAATGGGGCTGTCAAGGTACCAGCTTGTCTTTCCTCCGTCTGGACAAACCACGATGCAATTGATTTCGTCGGCAAGATTTTGAATGTTAGGAACTCTTCGATACCAGTTGTCAAAATCTCCACCTGCGCCATGAAGGAGGTAGATTATGGGCAGGCTTTCCGATAGATTTTCAATGCCTTGAGGCAGGATAATTAAATTGGGGATTTCTTTATTCATCTCTTCGCTGAAAACAAATAGGGTGTCGATTTTTGCAGACAGTGGTGCGCTTATAAAGACGAAATAGAATAAAAGGAAACGGTAAACCATGTAACAATATAGCAATCGTTGTATTATCGCGCAATGGTTTTTTCGAGTATCACTTTCCTTCTCTATTTTCTGCCCCCTTTTCTCGTGGCGTATAGGCTGGGGGGTGCGAAATTTCAGAATGCCATATTGTTGATTGCATCGGTCATTTTTTATGCGTGGGGTGCGATGTCTTTTTTGCCGATTTTATTGACAAGTTGTGTCGTGAATTTTTATTTGGTTCGGGAACTGGATCAGTTGAGCGGCAAGAAGAGGTCACGGGCGGTGGGCGCGTCAGTTATCTTAAATGTGGGGCTGCTTGTGTATT
>CAJXHE010000033.1 GCA_913051865.1 uncultured Flavobacteriales bacterium | reverse complement strand
TGCTGAAGAAGCGCCTGTTGCTGAAGAAGCGCCTGTTGCTGAAGAAGCGCCTGTTGCTGAAGAAGCACCTGTTGCTGAAGAAGCACCTGCTGCTGAAGAAGCGCCTGTTGCTGAAGAAGCGCCAGCTGCTGAAGAAGCGCCAGCTGCTGAAGAAGCGCCAGCTGAGGATGAATCCCCAGCTGAGGAAGAAGATAAAAAAGAAGATTAATTATCTAACAGATACTATTAAAAAGGGCATCCTACGGATGCCCTTTTTGCGTTTATAAATTGGTATCTAATAGGGATAAAAAAGATGCAAATAGTTTAATAGTATAAGTATCTTTGAGGCATGCAAGGATTACGTCGAACAGATTCTCCCGCCATACTCTTATTAGAGGATGGAACCGTTTTTAATGGAAAAGCATTAGGTGCAACAGGTACCTCTGCAGGTGAAATTGCTTTTAATACTGGAATGTATGGGTATCAGGAGATTTTCACTGACCCAAGTTATCACAAACAGATGCTAGTAATGGCTACTGCGCATATTGGAAATTATGGCGTTCATGAAGAAGAACGTGAGTCTGGTGGAGTACGAATTGCGGGGCTGATTGTAAGAAATTTTTCAACAATTGCGAGTAGACCTTCTGGATCTGGCACATTACAGGATGATCTAGTTAAAAACAACCTCGTTGGAATCAGTGATGTAGATACAAGAGCGCTTGTTCGTCATATCAGAGAAAATGGCGCCATGAACTCGATTATATCAAGCGTAGAGTTTGATTTAAATAAGTTGAAAACACAACTTTCTGATGTGCCATCCATGGATGGATTGGAACTGAGTAGTGAGGTTTCGGTTATTGAGCCTTATGACTTTTGTACTGAAGGTGATCACAAAGTTGCTCTCATTGATTTTGGTTTCAAGCGCAGTATTGCAACATGTTTAGAAAAAAGAGGGTGTCAGGTCAGGGTCTTCCCCTGGAACACTCCTTCTGAAGATATACGCTCTTGGGATCCAGATGGGATCATGCTGTCCAATGGCCCTGGTGACCCTTCGTCTATGCCAACTGTGATAGAAGAAGTGAAAAAATTAGTCCATTGTCAACTTCCTATTTTTGGTATTTGTTTAGGGCATCAACTGCTTTCTTTGAGCCAAGGTTTGAAGACTGAGAAAATGTTTAATGGTCACAGAGGTGTCAATCACCCAGTGAAAAACTTATTGACTGGAACATGCGAAATAACATCGCAAAATCATGGGTTTGTGGTCAGTCATGATTCCATGAGAGAGAACGCTGAAATTGAAATAACCCATCTACACCTCAATGACAACACTATCGCGGGGATACGATTGAAGGGAAAGCCTGTTTTCAGTGTACAGTATCACCCAGAGGCATCTGCGGGTCCTCATGATAGCAGATATTTATTCGATCAGTTTATTGAATATATCCGGAAGTCCAAGCAAATAACAGTATAAGATGAGTAATATTGAAATAATTCACGCAAGACAAATCCTTGATTCTAGAGGGAACCCCACATTAGAAGTTGAAGTCGTGACCAGTGAGGGTGCATTTGGACGTGCAGCTGTGCCGTCTGGGGCGTCTACTGGAATCCATGAAGCTGTTGAGCTTAGAGATGGCGGTGAGCGTTGGATGGGAAAAGGTGTTTCAGGTGCCGTTGATCATGTGAATACAACTCTCAATGATGAATTAAACGGACTTGATGTTACCGAACAACGCTTGATTGATCAAGTGATGATTGATATCGATGGGACTGAGAATAAAGGGAATTTAGGCGCGAACGCAATTTTAGGAGTTTCACTCGCAGTAGCGAAGGCTGCAGCGGAGTCAGTGAGGCAACCCCTTTATAGATATATCGGTGGCTCGAATGTTGGAACAATGCCCGTGCCGATGATGAATATTTTGAATGGAGGTTCACACGCTGACAATAAAATAGATATTCAAGAGTATATGGTGATGCCTGTAGGCGCAGACACTTTTTCTGAAGGATTAAGAATGGGGACAGAGATTTTTCACAGTTTGAAGAATGTTCTCAAAGAAAAGGGCCACGCTACCAATGTGGGAGATGAGGGTGGTTTTGCGCCAAATCTTGCCTCAAATGAGGAGGGTGTTGAATATGTCTTAAGAGCGATTGAAAAGGCAGGGTATAAGCCTGGAGATGATGTTTTGCTCGCATTTGATGCTGCAGCCTCTGAGTTTTATGATAAAAAACGTAAGATATACCGTTTCGATTCTACTGGTGAAGAGATGAATGGAGAGGCTATGGTTGACTTTTGGGAGAAGTGGAGTAAGAAGTACCCTATCGTGAGTATAGAGGATGGTTTGGATGAGGACGATTGGAGCTCATGGAAGCTCTTAACAGATAGACTGGGAAAGGACATACAATTGGTGGGAGATGATTTATTTGTGACCAAT
The DNA here is from genome assembly GCA_913051865.1 of uncultured Flavobacteriales bacterium. Lineage (GTDB taxonomy): Bacteria > Bacteroidota > Bacteroidia > Flavobacteriales_D > Sanyastnellaceae > UBA974. The sequence continues at coordinate 17,867 of CAJXHE010000033.1, read as the reverse complement.
GTGAGTCGTTTGGCTCAAGGGATTGAACAAGGTATCGCAAATTCTATTCTAGTGAAGGTCAATCAAATAGGGACGCTTTCAGAGACGATGGATGCTGTTGAAATGGCTCACAAAGCAGGCTACACTTCTGTGATGAGTCATAGAAGTGGTGAGACTGAGGATACAATAATTGCAGATTTGTCTGTTGCTTTATCTACAGGTCAAATAAAGACAGGCTCAGCAAGCAGATCAGATAGAGTTGCAAAATACAATCAGTTGCTGAGAATAGAAGAGGAGTTAGGTGAGATGGCTATTTATAAGGGTGCCTCTTTTAGATAGCACCCTTATTTGTTCGCATGCGATTCGCTGTGATGCTTTAACTCTCAGCTGATCGGTTATTTTAGGACGACAATTCTTTGTGTTCCATACCCATTTGCTCGTAAAAAGTACAAACCTTGAGTGAGGTTGGTCACTTGTATCGTACTTGATTGGCCAAGAGCCACAACTTTACCTAAGCTGTTTAATATAACCCATTCTGTCATCTCAGGGCAGTTAAGTAAGTTTATGCTACCGCCCTGTGAGGAAGCGCGTATTGGGTTAGGGTAAGGAATACAAGCGGGTTCACTAGATGTAAAGATGGTCGGCTCCTGTATTGCTATCGTCGGGTCACAGAGTGAGTCAGAAGGTGACGCTGTAATAGAGATGATTTGTGAGATATCCAATGAATTTCCACAGAGATCGGAAATTGTATATATGCGTTCAATAGTACAAGGTTCATTGTCACAGTCTCCCTCAAGATTGAAATCTGTACAGGAAGATGTTGTGGTGTTGCAATTGTCACTTATGTCTAATTGATCAATATCACATGGAGTCACGTCATATAGGCATGTAAAACTCAGGTCTTCTAACGGTGTATTTAACGTAGGAGCCACGGTGTCAATTAACAGGGTTACATGTGTTGAGTCAACATAGTTCCCACAGTCATCAGAGACTCTGTAAACTCTAATCTTTTCTATAGTGCAATCATCTCCACCGGTTGTTAAGCTTTCAAATGAGAATGTGAGGGAGTCTGCTGACCCCAAATCATATGCCGTTAAGCTATTTGTTATCAATGGCAGTGTGTCACCATCGCAAGGAAGTGTGTCGCTGGATGGGAAAAAGGTAAACTCAGGTGCCGTTGTATCAAGAATCATAATGATTTGAGTCGCAAATGACTCATTACCGCAGGCATCTGACGCGGTATAGGTTCTAAGGTGAGTTGACGCTCCCAAACACAAACCTGGTTCGATAATCTCTTCACACGTCCATTCCGCAGAACTACAATTGTCTTGTATTTCAATTTCTACATCATTGCAAGCAAGGAATTCCTCGCCAAGTTCGAGCACTAAATCTTCAGGAGAGTTGACGAAAACAGGCGCCAATGTATCAGTTATTGAAATGGTATATGTTGCTGTTGTTGTATTGCCACAAAGGTCTTCAGCCGTTAATTCATGGAGTATGATATAATTGCTTTCGCAGGTTCCCGGACTTATGAATGTGGAGTCTGACACAAGTACTTCCGCGGTGCAATTGTCAATGGCCGAAATGTCTATGAGAGGAATCTCTTCTCCACAAGAAAGAGAAAGATCTGTCAGTAAGCCTACGAATTCAGGTGAAGTGTCATCTGAGACGAAGATGGAATGCGTATATGTGTCACCCGAAATGCCACATCCGTCCACAGGTGTCATCGTTCTTTCAAGTTCATATGTGTATTGACATACGCCTGGTATCGTATCCATTGTAATTTCCCACAAGATGTCATTCACACCATTTGCGACAGGCTCTTCCCAAATGATCTCTTCATCACATGTCGCTGTTGCATTTTCAGGAATTGAGATCCAAACAGGTGGAGCTAAATCGGTCATGACAATGACATGTGAAAATTCAGAAGTGTTTCCAGAAGGATCAGAAAGACTATATAAGTAGTGAATCTCATAGGGGCCAATGCATGGTCCATTGTCTGTAAAAACAGTGTCTAGTGTACAATCGAAAGTGATTTTGTTTGATGCGTAGCAATTGTCACTGGCGACCCACTCCATTGTATTGCAAGTAGGTAGGGGGGTGCCGATTTCTAAAAATGCAGGAAGATTGGGGGCTTGGGTGAAAAGGGGTGCCTCCGTATCGCTTACCGAAATTAATTGACTTGCTGTTTTCTCATTCCCGCAGTCATCGGTTGCTGTCCATAAAACATGTACTGTGTAGTCGTTAGACGCACTCATAGAAATAGTGTCTAACGTATAATTTAGATTGACATCACTGCAGCCATCCGTGATTATTGGAAAATCAAATGGGTAATCTGTACTACAGTCAATGGCTATGTCTGATGGAATGTAAGTGAATATTGGGGCTACAGTATCTATAAACTGTATCGTCTGTTCCAAAGATGCTGAATTTCCACATGCATCAACGGCTGTTAAAACACGTACGATATTTGATGTAGGAGAAATACATCCTCCAGATCCAAAGTTGTCGATGTATGTAATCTCTAAGACGTCGCTGCAAGAATCAAATGCCTCAGCGTCCAATAGCGCTTCTTCGGAGCAGGCTATTTCTAAATAAGAAGCAGTGGAACCGAAAGATGGTGGAGTATTGTCTGAATATTCAATTGTTTGAGAAGCTGTTGCGCTATTCCCACAATTGTCTGATGCAACAAATGTGCGTGTAATCAGATATTGTGCGGGGCAAGCTCCAAAAATAGTGTCAGAAACGACAGTAAGTAGGACATCTGAACAAAAGTCACTTGTTGTTGGCGTTCCGAAATCGTTTGAATCAAAACACGATAAACTGAGGTTTTCTGGCAGAATTAAAGATGGGGCAGTCGTGTCGATAATCGTAATTGTTTGTGTTGCTGAAGTCACATTTCCACAATCATCAGTCGCAGTGAACGCGCGGGTGATGCTGTAATCACCAGCACAATCACCAGCGATCGTTGTCTCAACGACAGCGATCGTTACCACACCACAGTTGTCAGTTGCAGTAGCGTCGTCCATTGGATGAGCGTCTGAGCACTCAGCAGTGTAATCAGCTGGTATTGTAAGAAGTGGTGAAGTCGTGTCAACAATTGTGATTGTCTGAGTTGCTGAAGTCGTGTTTCCACAATCATCAGTCGCTGTGAAGTCACGTGTAATGCTGTAATCACCATCACAATCACCAGCGAGCGTCGTCTCTATGACAGTGACCGTTACCGCTCCACAGTTGTCAGTCGCAGAAGCGTCTTCCATAGGAAGATCGTCTGAACACTCAGCAGTGTAATCAGCTGGTATTGTAATCAGTGGTGAAGTCGTGTCAACAATTGTGATTGTCTGAGTTGCTGAAGTCGCGTTTCCACAATCATCAGTCGCTGTGAAGTCACGTGTAATGCTGTAATCACCATCACAATCACCAGCGATCGTCGTCTCTATGACAGTGACCGATACCGCTCCACAGTTGTCAGTCGCAGAAGCGTCATCCATAGGAAGATCGTCTGAACACTCAGCTGTGTAATCAGCAGGGATTGTAAGAAGTGGTGAAGTCGTGTCAATAATTGTGATTGTCTGAGTTGCTGAACTCGCGTTCCCACAGTCATCAGTAGCGGTAAACAATCGAGTGACAATGTAATCCCCAACACATGCGCCAGGAACCGTTTCCTCCACTACTGCAAGAGTTACCTCGCCACAGTTATCTGTGGCAGAAGCATCTTCCATGGGATGATCCTCTGAACACTCAGCGGTGTAATCGGATGGTATTGTAAGAAGTGGTGAAGTCGTGTCAATAATAGTGATTGTCTGTGTTGCTGAACTCGCGTTTCCACAGTCATCAGTTGCGGTAAACGTTCGAGTGACAATGTAATCCCCAGCACATGCGCCAGGAACGGTTTCCTCCACTACTGCAAGAGTTACCTCGCCACAGTTATCTGTGGCAGAAGCATCTTCCATGGGATGATTCTCTGAACACTCAGCTGTGTAGTCCGCGGGAATGCTTGTGAATTCTGGTAAAGTCGTATCAACAATTGTAATTGTTTGGGTTGCGCTTGAAGCGTTTCCACAGTCATCAGTCGCAGTAAATTCACGTGTTACTGTATACTCACCTGGGCACGTGCCTGGCATCGTTGTTTCAACTATGTCTATTGTTATCTCTCCACAGTTGTCAGTAGCTGTAGCGTCGTCCATTGGATGAGCGTCTGAACATTCAGCTGTATAATCAGCTGGAATCGTGAGGACAGGAGCAGTCGTGTCAACGATTGTGATTGTCTGCGTTTCTGAAATCGAATTTCCGGCATCATCAGTTGCTGTAAAGACTCGAGTAATAGTGAACTCACTAGCGCAAGCGCCATTGACCGTTGTTTCTAAGAGGTCAATCGTCACAATACCACAATTGTCGGTAGCAGAAGCACCTTCCATGGGATGATTCTCTGAACACTCAGCAGTATAGTCGGCTGGAATTGTAAGTACTGGAGCGCTCGTATCTATTATTGTAATCGTTTGTGTCGCGCTCGTCGCGTTTCCACATGCATCTTCTGCCGTAAATGTTCGAGTTACAATAAAATCCCCCTCTGCCGAACCAAATAATGTGTCAGATACGGTTGATATGCTTAATTCAGAACAAAGATCTGTTGCTGTCGCTTCTTCGAGAATTGGTGTGTCTGAACACTCTTGGGTCAGATCCTCCGGGACATACGTCCAAGAAGGAGGCGTGATGTCTGTGTGGTCGATTAAAATGTCGACCTCATCGTATCCACATATATTCCCGGCATAGAATCGGTAGAGAATGTCATTGTCGTCAGCACATGTATATTCAGAATTGACACAGTTTGTTAAATCAATTGTAATATTTCCAACGCCATTAAATGTATTTCCTGCTTCTAAAGTCTCCCAATTAACCCAGCCGCCAAGTCCGTGGTTCATGTTAATGTTGTTTGCGCCCATACTTCCCAATTGGAACCCCAATTCTTCACTTAAAGGTGAGTGTTGAAGCCTTATGGTTTTGCCTGCATTCGCGCCAACTCCGTTAAGTTTTGACATGTTGTTGATCAAAATAAAATAAATCCAATCCTGTTCCGTGCCTTGTTCTAAGGCGTCCAACACCAGATTGCCCATTGCCGTCCATTCTGTCCAGTTGAATCCTCCCTCCAAATAGACATCCATAGCGTATGCATCTGTCACATCAGCGTCATTGTAAACGACGCCAGTTAATGTGGCGGACCCGTTTGCATAGTGCGTCCATACTAAAGACTCACTTCCCACAAAAAACCGATCTGATGGTGCTAAACCAGCATCCTGAAATCCCGAAAGCGTCAGGCATAAATCTTGACCAGCACCTATTGCAGGGGCGATGTTGCCTTCACAACGCGTACTCTGCCCAAGTGTAGCAACAAAAGTTACTTCATTCATCTCTAATTCTGCACATCCAGCTGTGTAGCTTGGGAAGGAAGGGGTGGGGGTAATTTCACATGACACAGAAATGGTGTCTTCGACGGTATTAAATGCCGGAGTGCATCCAGAACAATCAACTTGCGCAGACATCGCAATAATTGAAAAGGATAGAGCGATTGTTGTACTCAAGTAAAGGGACTTGAGAAGAGAAGACTTGAAATGTGAATGAATACGCATAATGATTGTCAATTGTTAGCTATATAAATATATAATAATTATACGTAAAAAGCAAGGCGCTTTTTGGATATACGCAAATACTATTCTAGTCTTTGGACGCTTTCAGGGCATAAAGTGCGATGCCGGCAGCCACAGAAACGTTTAAGCTTGATGTATCTCCATCCATCGGAATCTTTAAACGGTGGTCGCATTGTTCTATAACGTCTGTGGATACTCCAAATCCTTCATCTCCCAATACAAGACAAAATGGGACTTCAAGTTTAAACGTATTTATATCCTCTGCACTTTTTTCTGAAAGCGCGATGCATGTGACCCCACTTTGCTTCAAATACGCAAGACTTGCTGATATTTTTGAGACGCGACAAACTGGAAGTCTGAGTAATGCGCCACTTGAACTCTTTATCGCCCCATCGTTGATCGCTGCGGATCCTCTTTCGGGCACAATTAATGCATGTGCCCCGAAACATTCAGCTGATCTTGCGATTGCCCCTAAATTTCGGACATCTGTTATTCCATCTGCAGCGATAAGAATTGGCGACTCTCCTTTTTCAAATGCTCCTAGGACGATTTCTTCTAATGGCTGGTAGGTGATCGGGGATAGCATTGCAACTATGCCTTGGTGATTTTTTAACGTTAAGGCATTGAGCTTTTCACGAGGAACCATTTTTATCGGCACCCCTGCTGCTCTTACTCTGCCTAATAGTTTATTCAGTCTCTCGTTGTGAGAGCTGCGTATCACGATCACACTTTCGATATCTTTTCCAGTATCTAAGGCTTCATTCACGGGGTGAATGCCAAACACGAACGTACTTTCTGAGGGGCGTTTTGGCCCTGTATATGGTTGCTTTGATTCCATGACCGCAATGTACAACTCTCAATCGCGTTGCACCCTTCCATTTCTCCAACTTGTTACCATTCTATCCCATGTTGATTTAAAGACAATATTTCGTTCCAATTTGAATGTGTTGTTGTCAAGCTCATGGCGTCGTCGTCTGAATCTAAATGTCAACGTATTTGATGTTCCTTCCTCCCCGTAAGTCCAATATTCATTCCAATAGTCACGTCTTACTTTATTCGGTACACCGTGTATAATGTGAATCATCCCTCGGTCTGTTCGCCACCCTTCAAGTATTCCTGAGAAGTATCGATTTGCTTCTTCGACTCTGGCGTAATAGGTTTTTATTAGCTCCTTAGATTTTTCAGCTGATTTGCCACATGAAAGCCAAAAATCATCCAGGGCCTCTTTCGGGTGACTGGCATTTTGCATCGCAGCGTATTCGCTACGTGTTGCGATATATCTTGTCGATTCTATGAGAAACAAAACATCTTTGGCATCGGGAAAATCTTCATGCCTGCCGTAAATCAAAAATTCCATATCGTTAGAAGGTGAAGTGAATTTCTGTACACCTTCAAGTGTGATCCAATCTTCTTCAATAACACTATGTGGGGAAGCTTTTAACGTGTCGAGTGGATAACGATATCTTGAAAAAGGTGGGGCAGGAAGAGATTTGGGGGGGATGACATGAGAAACATTCCAAGTGCTTGGTCTTGCAGATATTATTTTAAGGGGCGTCCCAGTCGTAGCATTCGAATTTGACAAGGGCCAATTTTCTTTTAAATTCCAAATAAGTACTTCTCTGATTTCTGCTGCGTTTTTAATGGATGAATTTCTGTTTTGGTCAGTGATTTCATAGTTTATCCAAGTTCCGGCTTCTTCAGATCCGGCTGATATAAAATTGTTTAAATCAAATTTGTTGGACAACCATCTGGGTGTTTCACGTGTTAAAGTGTCTGTCCAAATCCAACGCTCATCATTTAGCTGTACAAGAACATTCGATGTAAAGGGTGTGTTTTCTCCTTCGCGTGTATATAGAAGTTCGTCTCGATCAACATTTATATATACGGATAGTGTGCCTGAATGAAGGTATGTTATGACTTCGGGGTGAAGGGCAGAGGCCTCGAAGTCATAGGGACGCCTCGATGACGTAGAATCAACAAGTATTGAGGTTGAACACGAGGTTAAAAGTGACATAAGAACCAACCAGATGAGGGGCAAGCGAAAGGGTGTTTTAGGCAGGTTGTTCAATGTGTTCTAGAATAGATATTGTAAATGAAGTGCTATTTCTGTGAAGATAGTGTATCAAATGAAACCTTTTTGTATGTGTTATCGTAATACATGGTACCTATCAATCTTTAACATCTCTGTTATGAAACATATTTTAAGAATTTCTGCCATTGTCTTGCTTCTCGGAGCAGCTCTTTCTTCTTGTGCTACAGCTTATACTGCTTGTGGCGCCTACACTTGTGTAGACGTAGAGACATGTGACTAATGTCATTTGTTTTTCATGGTGCTTAACGCCCTATAAATTTACTGAATGAAATCCCGGTTTGTCTAAACACACCGGGATTTTGGTGTCTATATGTATCGATGTATGGTGTCTTAAGTCTTATAAAGTAGATTTGTACTCATGCGAGAGGATTTAAATAACGGTTTTGTCTTTGTGGGGCTTTTTTTTGGCGCGCTTTTGTTGTCATCAAGTGTTTCAGCCCAAACCCAGGATGAGGTCAGTACGGGAAAGGATGCGGTGTATGGTGAGGGTGTAGATGTTTTGTTTAGCCACACTTCTGGGGCACATGTTTTTGCGCATACTCAAGGCGCAGGAGTGGGGTTTCGTTATGGGGTATTCCTCACCGCAAAAACCTCAAGATCATTGGGATGTAGCTTGTTGTATTTAAGGCATGAGAAGGAAGAGAAAACCTACAATCCAGTGTATGTCGAAGGTCTTCCTTATGTTTTAGGGAAGGTGAATAGCTTTATGATCTTTCGTGTCTATTTGGAATCACGGCGTGAATTAACCCCTAAGCTGAGAAAGGGAGCTGTTCAAGTAGAAAGTGTATTCAGATATGGTGCGAGTTTGGGTCTAGAAAAGCCCGTGTACTTAGTTATTGGATATCCAGAAATACCCTATGAAATTTTTGTTGATGAACCGTATGACCCCATCGAACATTTTTATAACGATATCTATGGTCGCTCATCTTGGGTAAATGGCTTAGATGAAATGAGTGTCGTGCCTGGCGTTAATGCCAGTTATGGTTTGACTTTTGAGTATGGGAATGAAAGAGCAATAACGCGATCAGTTGAAGTAGGAGCCACAATCGACGTTTTTATGAGGCCAGTTGAAATCATGGCAGCACAGTTTGTAGATCGTCAATTTGCTTTTTTGAATCTATACTTGAAGTTAGGGGTTGGATCAAAGTGGACACAAGCGCGCTGAACTTCAGGATAAAGTCACGAACTTTGTACCATGTCTGAACCCTCTACTACAGAAAAACCCCAACGCATTCCTAAGCCAAATTGGCTTAGAGTGAAATTGCCTACTGGCGAGACTTACAAAAAGGTTCGTGAAATTGTCTCAGAGCATAAGCTGCATACGATTTGCGAAAGTGGACATTGTCCAAACATGGGTGAGTGTTGGGGAGAAGGCACCGCAACGTTTATGATTTTAGGTAACATCTGCACCAGATCATGTGGGTTTTGTAGTGTCTCCACTGGCAGGCCGGAGCCTGTGGATGCATTCGAGCCATCCAAAGTTGCGAAGTCTGTCAAGCTTATGAAAGTGAAGCACGCCGTCATTACATCCGTAGATCGCGATGAATTAAAAGATGGTGGTTCTGAGATTTGGGCAGCAACAGTGCGTGCGATAAGACAGCAATCTCCAGGAACAACTCTTGAAACGCTCATTCCAGATTTTGCTGGCAAATGGGAAAACCTTCAACGTATTATTGATGTTGCTCCAGAAGTTGTTAGTCACAACCTGGAGACTGTCCGTAGACTGACGAAAGGCGTTAGAATTCAAGCCAAATACGATCGGTCATTGGAGGTTTTAGAGAGATTAGGCAAAGCAAACATTAGAACGAAAAGTGGACTTATGCTCGGTCTTGGGGAAACAAAAGAAGAGGTGATCGAAGCGATGGATGACCTCAGAAATGTAGGTGTGAATGTTCTGACACTTGGTCAGTATTTACAACCAACTCCCAAACATTTGCCTGTTGCAGAGTTCATTCATCCTGATCTTTTTAATGCGTATAAAGACATCGCACTTTCAAAAGGTTTCATGTATGTTGAAAGCAGTCCACTGGTACGGTCTTCATATCATGCAGAAAAACACGTGAAATAATTTGTATTGTCGTAACTTTATCGAGCAATTTAGATTGAAATAAAAACGAAAATATGGTAACAAAGTATTTGCCCCTTTTAGCCCTTTTGGCTTTAGCAGTAATTTGGAGTTCTACTCTTAATGAAGATTACACGGACCTCACAGCGTCTGTTTCATCCACTTACACTCCGCGTTTGGACGCTAGCCAGGCTTCGCAAGATGCTGCTGGAGCAGCTGAAATTACCCGCATGCTTTTAGGGGACGTCGAAACTGGAGAAATTAATTCAAGTGGACTCGCGAATCTCAGGAACAAAGTGCTAAAATTTGCATCTGCTCAAGCGCGTGCAAACACAAAAAACACAGATCTTTCTTGGGTTGAAATGGGGCCAGATAATGTGGGTGGTCGTACGCGTTCGATCGTCCCAGTCAATGAAGACCTCATCTATGCAGGTGCTGTGTCAGGCGGTCTTTGGAGATCTTTAGATGGTGCAAACTCATGGAATCAAGTAGATGGTTTCCCTAATCTTATGGTTGCTTCCATTGCTGTTGCCACTAATGGTGATATTTACGTAGGTACAGGTTCTCAGTTTGATGGTGCAGGTGGTGATGGTGGCTCTGGGTTTCGTGGTAGAGGTATCTGGTGGAGCAATGATGGAGGTGAGGTTTTTAACATCGTTGAAGGTACAGACCCTGGCGCATTTTCAGGGGGCGATTGGTCTTCGAATGATGCTTTAGTCAAAGACCCTCTCGACAACAACAAAGTTTGGTATGGTTCAAATGACTCATTTGGAACAATAGAAGACGGTATTATTGATGGGAACTCTACTTCAGGAGGACCTACAGGTGGTGTGACCGATATTGCGATAGCGCATGACGGGAGCTACATGTTGGTGTCTGCAGCGAACGGACGCGTTTACCGTTCTACAAACGATCAGCTTTCTACTTTTGAGCCTATCACTGCTGGAGGATCAAATTCAGGAAGTTTGCCACAAAGTGGTATAGGCCGTGCACGAATTGCGATTTCGCAAGATGATCCAAACCATGCATTTGCACTTTATGCTACTTCTGGCGGAAGTTTCTATGGCCTCTACCATTCAGATGGCGCTTCAGAAATGGGTTCTTGGACCGTATGCTGGCCTGGTGGAATTGACACGTCAACACCACTTCCGAGATCTCAAGGGATATATGACCTTGCATTAGGGATCAAGACAGGACAACCTGACCTCGCTTATGTTGGCGGTATTGAATTGTGGCGCTCAGGTCCGAATCAGCAAGCTGAGCAGGCAGCTGCTTCGTTTGATTTCCCTGGATTTCCCTATGGAGTCCATGCAGATCTTCATGAGATTGTATTCACGCCTTCAGGAACAATGTTTGTGGCTTCTGATGGTGGTCTGTACAAGAGTGACAATGGAGGACTTAGCTATACGGAATGTAATTTTAATTACAACGTGACTCAATTTTATGGTATCGCACACAGCGCCGGAGGTGCAGTGTTAGGAGGGACACAAGACAACGGCTCTTTGTTTATCCCCACTGGTGATTTCTTTTTAAGTGAGTTAAATGCTGTTGAAGTTAATGGTGGTGATGGATTTGATTGTTCGATAAGTCAAGTCACCGAGTCTTCAGAACATACATACGCGTGGTTTGCCGCTTCACAAAATGGTGGGCTCACCCGTGGTACAATAACCCCTTCAGATTACACTAATCTTGGCGGATTCTATGACAATGATATCTCAGAGTTGATTGATGATCAAGGTGATTTGGGACAATTCTACACGTGTTTAAGTTTATATGAAGACACAGAAGATGAGGATAGTGAACAACAGATCATCCTTGTGAATCCGTATGGTGAGACTGTGACAGATAGTACGTTTACCCTTGCTACAAATAGCCAAAACCTTACTTTTGATTATACCCTTTCAGATGGTGAAGAGTTAATGTTCTACGATGAACTTATCCGTCCAGATCGTTTATTAGATTCTGCTCTTGAGGAAGATCCTGACTATTTTTGGTTAGAACCACAAATAGCCTTTGAACAATTTGTCTGCGTAAATGATACTCTCGGTGAGGTTACAGTTCAGGTTATTCTTGAGATTATACCTAACCTAGTCGATACCGTTGTGGTCGTAGATGGCATAGAATATGATTTAACCATAGACCTTGGGAACGATACTGTTTTCGGTGAAGAAGTTCAATTCGATATTGTAGAGAATTGTGACACGATGTACTTTCACCCTGGTGACACGCTTTATAATGAGTCTGGTAGAATACTTGTTCAAGATCCTTACACAGCTTTGCTTTCAATAGGATTTATAGGGAATCAAGGTGTCTGGATGACAAGGGAAGGGCTTAATTTTAATACAACGCCAGACTGGATTCGTTTGGGCGCAGCTCCAGGTGGTTTCAATGGGACGAAGTCTATTGAATATGTTGTAAATGATGAGGAGCACGGTGGAGATGTCATGTTTGTGAGCGGTTGGAATGGAACTTTGTATCGTTTTTCTGGCCTTAAAAATGTGTATTCTCAAGAAGATGTGGAGGAGTATGTTGTCATAGATCAAATTGTATCTTCTGCGGGTGGCGCAATCACAGGTGTGAGTGTCGACCCCAACAATGCGAATCACGTTGTGTTTACCGTAGGTGGATATGGCTCTGTAGGTGCTGGTAAAGTTCGTGAATCGTGGGATGCTCTGTCTCCCTCACCGACCTTCTCAAATATTTGGTCAGTTTCAGGTTTGGGAAATATGCCCATGTATGATGCGGTCATTGATTTCCAAGATGAAACAGGTGAAACGATTGTGGTGGGAACGGAGTACGGAGCCTTTGTCACAGATAACGGTGGTGTTGATTGGACAATATCTAACCTAGGTATGGCTTCAACTTCAGAATCTCTTACAGCGCCAATATTTGACTTGCAGCAACAATGGCGTTCTGATACACGATGGAGCTACCCTACAAATACTGGGGCGATTTATTCAGGAACGCATGGCCGTGGTATTTTCCGCTCAGACACCTTCTTAGGTGCCGATGATGTTGTCATAACTGATCCAAGTCCGCAAGGTTTGCTTATTTACCCTAACCCTGTGAATGGGCCTTCAGTTCAAATCAGTACTTCAGGATTCTCAGGTGCTTCAGTAGAGATATATGATCTTCAGGGACGTGTTGTTTATTCTGACAATGTCCAAGACAATCAAGGCGCTGACAGAATGATGCTTGACGTAAGCATGCTGTCTAACGGTACCTATGTGGTTCGTTTGGCTAGCCAATACAAATCTTTGGCTTCTAAGTTGGTGATTCGACGTTAGTCACAGATAACAAGTTTAAAAAAAGGAGATCCATTTGGGTCTCCTTTTTTGTTGAATCATTTTGCGTGAAATTTTGACACTTACGTATTCAAAGTAAGGACTCCATTTTCAATTTTAGCAGAGCTGAAATGTGTGATCCAATCCCCAATGTTGATATAACGAGCAGGTGCGCGCGTTTCTAAATCATTGGGTAAAGAAAGGTCCAAAGGAAGATGCCTGTGTCCGAAGATAAAACAGTTGATACTCGGGTCGGATTTGAGAACTCCTTGACAATATTGGTACAGGTTTTCATTTTCAGGAGATGTATATGGCCCGCCGCTTTTGCCTCCAGCGGAACGACTGTTTTTTGAAAGCCGATTTGCCAGCCGTATGCCTAAATCTGGGTGGAGCCATCGAAACATGAATTGAGTGAGTTTGTTCTGATATACTTTCTTTGTGAGTTTATACCCTCTGTCACCAGGACCCAACCCGTCTCCATGTCCTATCAAACATTTTAAACCATCCCACTCTCTCACAACAGGTGAGGTATGGATTTGGACGCCAAGTTCTGACTCCAGATAGCCAAACGACCACAAATCATGATTGCCCAAGTGATAATGAACAGGAATTCCGAGGTCAGTAATCTTTGCAATCGCACCCAGCAGTCGCACCCCACCTTTCGGGACAACGTTTTTGTACTCGAACCAGAAATCAAACAAATCTCCCAGCAGATGGATTTCTGTCGCCGGGCCGCTGGCGGCTATACCTTGACCGAGTGAGACATCCTCTAGCCATTTGATGAATTTCTTTTCCCTTACGCGGCTTGATTCGATGTCGGGGACTCCGAGATGCAAATCTGATGCAAAATATACGCGATGGCTCAAGATATTATTTGTTGATTGTGGTTCTTACTTGAATAGTTTTTCCAGTTCCGTTTCGAGTGCTCTGCCTCGTAAATGTGTTTCAATAATCACCCCGTCGCGTCCGACTAGCAATGCGTGTGGAATGCTTGAGATTCCGTATGCACGTGACGCAGCATTTCCCCACCCTTTTAAGTCACATACGTGGTATGGCCAAACCAAACCATCTTTTTCGATGGCATTCTTCCATTTGTCAGCGTTGCTGTCTAAGGAAACAGAGAATACTTCAAATCCTTGCGAATTATACTTTTCGTAAGCTTTTACAACTGCAGGATTTTCTCTTCTACATGGCCCGCACCATGATGCCCAGAAATCAAGTAGAACGACCTTGCCTCTTAGGTCGCTTAATTTCCTGACATTCCCATCGGGATCAGCCATAACGATATCCAGTGCTTCATCTCCTGCAGCATATTGTCCGTTTTTGCGATTGGTCTTTTTTGGTGGAGGTTGATTTGGAATGGTTCTCGCAGTTGTTGATGCATCGTACTTCTTCTTGAACATTGTGTAATAGTCAGAATCACTAAATGATGTCGACAAAGACTTGAGAACAGATTTAAATGCTGTAGCATGCGTCTCAATATTCAGTTGTTCAAGTGCTGCGAGTGTGGCAGGATGGCCTTCGTTTTGTTTTATAAAGGAAAGGCTCGTTTTGTCAATCTCTGCAATGAGCATTTTCATTGCTTTATTCGCTTCAGTTTTTTGTTCGTTCGAAAGTGTACGTAATGCTGCTTGGCTTTTTAGAAGTGAATCTTGAAGGGGCATGACTGAAGCGTAATATTTAGCTAGCAGGCTGCTCTCTTTTGACCCTTCAATTAATGCTTCTGTAAGATACTTGTTGTCTAGAGGTATGGTCGCTTGAATGTTTGGCGCTTCTGTTGAATCAGTGATCAGTACAACAGGCCAACCTTTATTAATTATCAATTGGTGAAATCCTCTTTCTAATGGGACTTCGGGGGTGATAGAGAAATCTCCATTCTCGGTCGTTTTACCCTCGGCAACTTTCACCAAAGATCCATTTTTAAAACTTCTTAAGATCACACTTGCACCAACGTCTAAACCTGTCAAGTTGCCTGAAATGGTTCCTGCATTTTCGGGTGAATTGTTCCCGAAATCTGCGCATCCGATGTTCAAGATGCCAGTAGCAATGGTTATGAATAAAATACTAAGAGGTGTAAATTTCATGCGAGTCATTTTCTTTTTGCAATATCTTTTGCAAATATCGTGGATTGAAGCCATTCGTCAACGCATTTTTCAAGCGCTTCTTTTTGATGCCACTTTACCACGATTGGGATGACGATCAGTGGAATTCCTTTTAACGCTGTGGTGTAAGGTTTTATTCTTTCAGCATCTTTTGCCGTCGTAACGATTGCATCGAGTTTTTCAGATCGGATACACGTCACCCAATCCGAAACATCTTTGCTTTTAAACTGGTAATGATCGGGATAGGATTGTCTTCTTACGACTGTCCAAGAATCGAGCAGTCCATCAATAAATCTTTCTGGAGAAGCAATGCCAGAAACAGCAAGTACTCTCGGTTTATCAGATTTAAAGGATGCTTTCTTAACCGTACTTAAGTCTTTTGACGCGGATGACATATGGGTTGAGAAGAGGAGCTGAGAAGAGGAGCTTTTTGAAAGTTTCTGAATCAGATCCTCCGAATGGCATCGCGTGTAGATCCAAACATCGAATTTGCTTGCCCTGCTTTTTAGATCTCTTAAATCTCCACCTGGCAGAAGTGATGACATGTTTAGGGGCCTTTCGGAATCTATTAAGAGTACTGAGAGATCCGGTTTCAAGGCCCTGTGTTGTAGACCGTCATCTAGAACGACGACTTTAACTTCGGGTTTTTCTTTCGCAATCCGTGCGATTCCAAGTATTCGATCTTCACAAACAGCGACCGAGTTGAGCGGATGCAATGATTTTAACAATGACGGTTCATCTCCGACATCGCGCCAATCGCTGTCATCTAAAACCCATCTAAAACCTCTTGTTTGCCTTCCATAGCCTCGGCTTAATAAAGCGACGTGTTGCGCTCCTCCTATTTTTTCTGACAGTAATGAAAGGAAGGCAGACGCGTGTGGTGTTTTTCCAGTGCCTCCCACATGAATGTTTCCAATGACAAGTGTCGGTATTGCGCCAGATTGGCTTTTAAGAATTCCTGAATCATATAAAAAATGACGTATCACTATAGCTACAGCATAAATTGCTGTAAGCGGAGATAGAACGAGTCTCTTTAGTGTCTTAGTAAGTATCTTAGTCGTCATGGAATCTCAGAACGCATTCAAGGTACGCGACATTACGCGAGTGTTAGAAGAATGGGCACCTACTGTTTTACAAGAGTCTTATGATAACTCAGGATTACTCGTAGGTGATCTCTCAGCAAAAGTAACAAAAGTTTTGATCTCATTAGATTGCACGGAAGAGGTTGTCGCTGAAGCAGAGCGAGAAGGCGCGGAGTTGATTGTCAGTCATCATCCCATTATTTTTTCGGGTCTTAAAAGATTGACCGGGAATACACATGTTGAGAGAACGGTCCTCAGGGCGATTAAATCAGGCATCGCACTATACGCCATACATACAAACCTGGACAATGTTGCATCAGGTGTCAATTTTGAGCTAGCGACTGCCCTTGGATGTACCCCTGAATCTTTGAAAATTCTGAGGCCCAAATCCGAGTCCTTACATCAAGTGACGGTCTATTGTCCCAGTGCATATGCAGACAAAGTGAGGGATGCCATGTTCCAAGCTGGTGCAGGAAGCATTGGAGATTATGACAGATGTAGTTTTAATTTAGTTGGTGAAGGAACATTCCGTCCAGGATCTGATTCAATGCCCTTCATAGGGGAAAAGGGACAAGATCACTCTGAGCCAGAAACGAAAATCGAATTGTTGGTGGAGAAGAGACTGTCAAGAAGCGTTGTAGAAGCTGCTGCAAATGTCCATCCTTACGAGGAAATGGCGTATTTCATCTCGCCTTTAGAAAATAAAGATGAAAATATTGGCGCTGGGATGATTGGAGAGTTGCCGCAACCGATGACATGGGAAGCGTTCCTTGATCACGCCAAACACGCGCTGAAGGCCACCCATGTTAAGCATACAAATCCAGTGAGTGAATTTGTCTCAACCATTGCTGTGTGTGGTGGTTCCGGTTCTTTTTTACTTCGCGATGCCATCGGTAAAAAAGCGGATGTGTTTCTGTCTTCAGACTTTAAATATCATGAGTTTTTTGATGCAGAAGGAAAGATATTAATTGCGGATGTAGGCCATTATGAGAGTGAATGGCGAACAAGTACGTTGATTGCCAACGTTATCAAGCAGAAATTCACTAAATTCGCGGTTCGTTTAGCTTCAAGCAACACGAATCCTGTTAAAATCCGTTGATTTACAACAAAATATCCTATGGCTACAACAAAGAAGACCCTTACTGCAGAGGATAGACTCCGCACCTTGTATGATTTACAACTCATTGACAGTCGCATCGATCGTATCCGAGTAATACGCGGTGAGCTTCCTTTAGAAGTTGAAGATCTAGAAAATGATATTGCCGGGATTTCTATTCGACTTGCAAATATGGAGGAAGAGAATGACACTGTTACACAGCGAATTTCTGCATATCAAATCCAGATCAAGGACAGTCAAGCCCTTATTGATAAATATACTGAGCAGCAGAATAACGTCCGTAACAATCGTGAGTTCGAGTCTCTTAATAAAGAGATGGAGTATCAAACACTCGAGATCGAACTGTGTGAAAAGCGTATACGTGAATGCAAAGCACAACAATCTCAGAAATCTGAGATTTTAGAAGCGATGCGAATAAAGAGTAAGCAAAGACAAGCCGATCTTGATTCTAAGCAGTCAGAATTACAAGAAATAATCGCTGAGACTCAAGCTGAGGAGGAA
>CAJXHE010000032.1 GCA_913051865.1 uncultured Flavobacteriales bacterium | reverse complement strand
TTACGGCCATCAGATTTTAAGTCTGACGTGTCTACCAATTCCACCATCCGGGCATCAGCGGGGGCGAAGTTAAGCAGTTCTTTGGGAGATTAAGGTAAAAGTTGTGCGATTTTTTCTGCACATCCTGATTGCGACTCAACCCAGTCTTTTGCAAGTTGGCCTGTTTGGGATAATTTTAATGTGTTATCACTTTCCAGAGAAGACGAGATCGTCTGAGAAAGAAGCGATTGGTTGTGACAAATAACCAAAGAATGCGTGTACTGAAGCTTCACCGCTTCTCGGAATCTACCGATGTTGGGGCCTGAAATCATGGGGACGCCATGTGCAGCAGGCTCGAGAAGATTGTGAATGCCCGCACCGAACCCACCTCCGATGACTGCCAAATCTGCCAAAGCATAAAGCGAAGAAAGCAACCCGATTGAATCGATGATAAGGATGGCAGGAGAAGTAGTATCGTGACAGTTCATGGAAGAAGCCCATTCCGAGTAAAGCATCGCACGAGGTGAATTTGAAGCGGACGAATTAAAAAGATTGAGAACTGAAGTGACATGCCCATTATCGATATTGTGAGGGGCAAGTATGAGCTTCGTGGTCTCGTCCCACTCTAGATTTGAGAGGGCTTTTTCTTCAGGAGGCCATGAGCTTCCAGCGACGACAACTCGTGATGAACCCTTCCATGCTTTAAGGGTTTCAGGCACTTCTTTTGAGCGCGCGATTCGGCTCACACGGTCGGCCCGTGGATCTCCCAGTGGTTGAGATTTGATGGAGATCTGAGAAAGAAGTAGAGATGAAGCATCGTCTTGGGTGAGAATCATAGAAAGTTTCGACCAGGTATTACGAAGGAATAAACCTGAGAGTGTTTTGCGCAACAAAGGTGCATCGGGAAGGACGTGAACTGCAAAAATACACGTGGGGATAGATGGTGATGCATGGGTTAATTGACTGATTAATTCAGGCCAAACATCATATTTGGCAGACGCAAAAAACGCAATACGATACTGCGCAGCTTGAAGAAACTGTCTGACCTGGGATGGCGTATCCATCGGAAGTGCAGTGATGTAATCTTTCTTTCGCAACCAACTGGGAGGCGAAGTTGTGGTCAGGGGGGTGTGTCCCGAAGGCGAATACAGCGTGAGTAGAATCTGTGACTCGGGGTGCATAGAGATATACGCCTCGATCACTGGTGCAGCTTGTTCGTATTCTCCAAGTGAGGCACAATGGAACCAAGACCATTTGTGATTGCTGGAAATAAGATTGTGTGTACGTTTTGACAACTCTTGAAGATGACTCGGGGACCGCATCTCTATAAATGCGCTTGCACGGGCGTGACCGAAAAATGCCAGTACACGAAGAATCATAGAATAAATCGAGATGATCGACAGATATATATAATGTAGAATTCGCATCTGTTAAGAACGGGTATTAATACCAGTACTCTTTTGCATCTCGTTTGTAGATATGTATAACCCATCCAAATTCAAATCCAAGACCTGCATCGAAGCGGGGTTCGGCATCAGGGATACCTGTATCGAAATTTGTGGTTCTGAGCGGACTCGTGCGAGAGGCAAAACTGAAGATGCCTCCGTAAGCATTGATTCTTCTTTTTGTATCCATATGCCAATACCCTATAAATCCAGAAACATATCCTCCCCAAGAGAGCCTATCGTATCCAGAGAGGTATGGGTCTTCGAGCTGAGTGATACGGTGTTCTGTGAAATCGAAACCGATTTTATGATGTATTGACCCGAGGCCTCCCCGTAAAAAAACACCAGAGTTTACATTTGAAAAACCCAGCGGAATGATCGTACCTCCATGGATTCCGACAATGGCGCCTCGACCAGAAACAGAGATACTTGCAACATCTCCCTCGTTATCGATGATTTGTCCATCAGGAGAAAGCAAGTTAGACAGCAACCCTGACTCCTGAGACTCGGCGCCAGTAAGATAGGTGACGCGAAAACCAAGATATTTATTTTTCTTCGTTTTGACACCGAAAGACGCGCCTACAGAAGCAAAGGCACCAAATCGTGTATTTAAATCCGCGACAGGCAGGAATCCTCCAGCTACAAATGAAATATGTGGAGATTTAAGAGGGGTCGATGCGACGTCTCGCTTGGTTTGGGCTTGAACAGAAGTGTGGTTAAACCCCAGAACAAACAGAGCTAAACTCCAAGCAATCATAGAAATAGAGATTGTTTTGCGCGTCTGATTCATAATGACGAAGGTAGGTTTTGTATCTTACACTTTTGAGGTTGGGAATGAATTTATAGAACTTTATAGGTTCATTGAAGAACAAGAGGTTACTTGGTCCTTAAGAACAAATCCTAAAGTGTATATTCGCTATGTATTAAATAACGCTTGAGAATAGCTTCTAAAAAAGACATGGAAGGAATAAAAATGGTAGACCTTAACGGATTGATGGACCGCATCAGACCAGAATTAGACGCTGCCATTAAGAGAGTATTGGATTCCGGAAGGTTTATTGGAGGAGAAGAAGTCGACGCATTCTCAAAAGAATTAACATCAGCAATGTGCTTGCACGAAGGCAAAACCATTGGAGGGTTAAGCGATGATGTATTCATTGTGCCTTGTGCAAATGGAACTGACGCCTTACAGATTGCTTTAATGGCATTGGGGATCGGGCCTGGAGACGAAGTAATTACACCTGCATTTACATTCATCTCGACGGTGGAGGTTATCGCACTTTTAGGCGCGAAAGCTGTCCTTGTAGATGTTCAATCAGACACCTTTAACATTGACTGTCACGCTGTAGAAAAGGCGATCACAGAAAAGACAAAGGCAATCATCCCAGTCCACCTGTTTGGCCAATGTGCAGATATGGGAGCCCTGATGGAGATATCAAAAAAAACTGGGGTACCGATCATTGAAGATACCGCACAATCACTGTTGAGTACATATTGTGACGACCAAGGCAAGAGTGGAAGGGCTGGATTATTTGGGGCTTTCGGAACGACGAGTTTTTTCCCAAGTAAAAATTTAGGTTGTTTCGGAGATGGTGGGGCGCTTTTTACGCATGACAAGAAGTTAGCCCAAACAGCAAAGTCGATTACAAATCATGGCGGATTAAAGAGATACCAGCACGACATGGTGGGGTTAAACTCGCGTTTAGACGCACTCCAAGCAGCCGTGCTTCGCGTCAAATTGCCACATCTGAATACGTACATCTCACATCGTCAAACCGCAGCAGACATATACGACGACTTACTCAAAAACGTAGAAGGAATCGTAATTCCAGTAAGAGATGAAAAATCAAGCCATGTGTTTCATCAATACACCCTCAAGATAGAGGAAAAAGACAGAGATGAATTGGCACGGGGCTTGGCAGAAGATGGCGTGCCTACAGGTGTTTACTATCCAAAAGGAATACACGAACAAAAAGCCTTTGAAGAATTGGGATATAAAACAGGAGAATTTCCGATCACTGAGAAATTATCAAAAACTGTTTTATCTCTACCTATGCATACGGAACTTAGCAGCGCACAACAGAAGTACATTGTTGCACGTTTGGTAAGTCGATTAAGTGAGATTAAAGGTGAGGTATAGGTTAATTTTAAGTCAGTAAAAGTCAGGATATGAATATTACCGTAGTTGGAACAGGATATGTAGGTATCGTCACAGGCACATGTCTTGCAGAGACAGGAAACAATGTAACGTGCGTAGATATCGACGAGGCAAAGATTGCCGCATACGCATCTGGCAAGATTCCAATTTACGAACCACATCTGGAGAGCTTGTTGGTGAGGAATATCAAAGCTGGCAGGATCGATTTCACAACAGATTTGGCATCAGCTGTGAAAAAAAGCACGCTGGTTTTCCTTGCGTTGCCCACCCCGCCCGGAGAAGATGGTTCTGCTGATTTGAAATATATAGTAGAAGTTGCAAAAGAACTTGGCGGGCTGATCGACCACTATACCGTTGTAGTCGATAAAAGCACTGTTCCAGTAGGAACATCAGATCAAATTCGTGCCGCTATAGGCAGGAATTGCAACGTCTCATTCGATGTCGTTTCAAACCCTGAATTCCTTCGCGAAGGCTATGCGGTAGATGACTTCATGAAACCTGACAGAGTGGTTGTAGGGTGCTCAAGCGAACGTGCCAAATCGGTGATGGAGGAGCTTTACAAGCCGTTTGTCAGGCAGGGGAATCCTGTTATTTTCATGGATGAACGCAGTGCCGAATTGACAAAATATGCCTCGAACGCTTTCTTAGCCACGAAAATTTCGTTTATGAATGAAGTCGCAAACTTCTGCCAAGCGGTAGGTGCCGATGTCGACTTGGTGAGAAGAGGAATCGGTACAGATTCTAGGATAGGACCTCGGTTTTTATTCCCTGGAATAGGATATGGGGGCAGTTGCTTCCCGAAAGATGTGCAAGCATTGCATCGCAGCGGAAACCAGCAAGGATGTGAGTTTAAAATTCTTGAAAGTGTGATGGACGTCAATGTGACGCAAAAAGTCATCATGGTTCCGAGGATGAAGGACCATTTCTCTGGGAATCTAAAAGGACAAAAAATTGCTGTTTGGGGTCTTTCGTTTAAACCCGAAACGGATGATATCAGACAGGCGCCTTCACTAGACAACATCCATGCCCTGCTCGCGGAAGGCGCAGAGTTAATTGTTTATGATCCAGAAGCGATGGAGAACGTGAAAGCAATATTTGGAGACAAAATTAAATATGCAAATCGATCTACAGAAGCACTCATGGACGTCGACGCATTGCTGATTTGTACAGAATGGGCCGCATTTAGAAATCCAGATTTTGAGTTTATGAAATCGACAATGGCCTCGCCCATTATTTTTGATGGCAGGAATCTCTATGAATGTGACAAGATGGAGGCTCTAGGATTTACATACCACAGCGTGGGCAGAAGACCTGTTATCTCAAAAGACTTATAAAATGAAAGCGCGCGTTCTCATAACAGGTGCTGCTGGGTTCTTAGGTTCTCATCTCTGTGACAAATTCTTCAACGAAGGGTTTGATGTCATCGCGATGGACAATCTCATTACAGGAGATCTTAGAAACCTAGCGCATTTAAATGGTAAGGAGAACTTTACTTTTCTGCATCACGATGTCACCAATTTCACACATGTAAGCGGGAGACTTGATCATATCCTTCATTTTGCTTCGCCAGCAAGCCCCATAGATTATTTGAGAATTCCTATCCAGACTTTAAAAGTGGGATCGATCGGAATTCACCGCCTGTTAGGACTTGCGAAGGACAAAGGTGCGCGAATCACCATTGCCTCTACCAGCGAAGTATACGGCGATCCCGAGGTCCATCCACAAACGGAGGAGTATTGGGGGAGCGTAAATCCAGTAGGACCCAGAGGCGTCTATGATGAAGCGAAAAGATTCCAGGAGGCTATTACAACTGCGTACCATACGTACCATGGCGTCGAGACGCGCATCGCGCGGATTTTCAACACCTACGGACCTCGTATGCGATTGAATGACGGCCGTGCGCTTCCTGCATTTATAGGTCAAAGCATACGGGGCGAAAACATCACAGTCTTCGGAGATGGATCCCAAACAAGGAGTTTTTGTTATGTCGATGATTTAATAGAAGGCATTTATAAATTGCATTTCAGTGAGGAAACAAGACCCGTAAATCTGGGGAATCCTGTAGAAATTACAATCCTAGATTTCGCAAAAGAAGTGCTGAAGTTAACGGGTGCAAATGTGAAGATTGTTCATGAAGATCTGCCAACGGATGATCCGAAAAAACGACGTCCAGACATAACAAGAGCAAAAGATGTTCTAAATTGGGGCCCAGCGATAGATCGCGCAGAGGGACTTAAACGAACATTTGAATATTTCCGAACGCTTTCAAAAGAAGATCTGCATAAAAACGAACACAAAGATTTTGCCGCATACATCAAAAAATAGCGCGCAAGAAGCGTCCACAAACCTCGCATCCGAAGCCAAAGACAACGTGTCATCTTTCGGAAGCACCTTCGTGCATGAAAGTGCCGTTATTGATGAGGGAGCCGAGCTTGGAGAAGGCGTCAAGGTTTGGCATTTTTGTCATGTGATGAAAAACGCTCGGCTCGGAAAAGGCACATCTCTGGGCCAAAACACTTTCGTCGCGACAGGCGTCACTACGGGATCAAATTGTAAAATCCAGAACAATGTAAGCCTTTACGAAGGCGTCACTTTGGGCGACAATGTTTTCCTCGGACCGAGTTGTGTGTTTACAAATGTTATCAATCCTCGCAGTGCAGTCGCAAGGCGTAACGCCTACACGCCTACGAAGGTCGGAAACGGAGTCACTGTGGGCGCAAATGCCACTGTTATTTGCGGCACAACTTTGGGAGACTTCTCCTTCATAGGTGCGGGAGCCGTTGTGACCCACGACGTCCCTCCTTACGCTTTGGTAATCGGAACTCCCGCCCGCTTTGCGGGGTGGATGTCACCCCACGGATGTAAACTTGAGTTTGGAGAAAATAAAATGGCGGTTTGTTCTGAATCAGGAGCCAAATTTCGATTGGAAAATGAAAATAAAATTCACCCATGTTAAATAGCATGTACAATAAATTAACCTCAGGAAAGTCAACCATAAGTGTTGTAGGTCTTGGATATGTAGGTTTGCCTATTGCATTGGCATTCGCAAAAAAAGTCAGCGTTATCGGTTTTGACATTAATGAGGAGAGAATCAAAATGATGAAAGAAGGCATAGATCCTTCTGGTGAAATAGAACCTAAAGAATTTGAAGGGTGTGACATCACATTCACAACAAACTCAGAAGACTTAAAGAAGGCAGACTTTCACATTGTGGCCGTTCCTACACCCATTAATCAGTCACATCAACCTGATTTAACACCGCTTATTTCGGCGTCTACCACGTTGGGGGCTGTACTTAAGAAAGGTGACTACGTCGTCTACGAAAGCACCGTTTATCCTGGATGTACTGAAGAAGACTGTATCCCTGTATTGGAAAAAGTAAGCGGATTAAAATTTGGTGATGACTTTAAAGTCGGATACTCACCCGAAAGAATTAACCCAGGTGACAAAGTACACACACTTGACACCATCGTGAAAGTTGTGGGCGCGGGAGACGAAGAATCCACCGAGCAGGTGGCCAAAGTATACGACATGGTCGTAAGTGCTGGAACACATCAAGTGAGCAGTATCAAAGTTGCTGAAGCAAGTAAGATTATTGAAAACACGCAACGCGACTTGAACATCGCACTCGTCAATGAGCTCAGTATCATTTTCAATAAAGTGGGGATTAATACATACGAAGTTCTCGAAGCGGCAGGCACGAAATGGAATTTCCTTCCTTTTAAGCCAGGGCTTGTGGGAGGTCATTGCATAGGGATAGATCCTTATTACCTCACGTGGAAATCGAGTAAAATGGGATACCACGCAAAAGTGATCAACTCTGCCAGATATATTAACGACAGCATGGGGTTTTATGTCGGAAAACAAACGGTAAAGAAAATCTTAGCTCGTGGTGTAAATGCACTGGGCGCTAGGGTTTTGGTCATGGGACTGACCTTTAAAGAAAACGTAGAAGACATTCGAAACACGAAAGTCATCGATGTCATCTCCGAGTTAGAATCCTTCAACGTTAAAGTTGATGTGGTAGATCCAATGGCGCAACCTGAGGAAGTGCTTCGAGAATACGGAATCGAGCTTTGCAAGAAACCCGAAAAAGGAGTGTACCACGCAGTAATCGTTGCTGTTAATCATGACGAATATGCTCAACTTACAGAAGAAGCGCTGTCTCACTTTATGGAAGGCGGAAATGGCGTCCTCGTCGATTTAAAAGGTATTTATCGCAACCGAATTCAAAACCTTGACTACTGGAGTCTATAGAATAGAATGAGATCTTTTAAAAACATATTGATCACAGGAGGCGCTGGATTTATAGGCTCTCATGTGGTTCGGAGACTCATCAACAAGTATCCTGAAACAAACATTGTTAACCTAGACCTTCTCACCTATGCTGGGAATCTTGAAAACATTTCAGACATAGAGCATTCGGAAAACTATTCATTTGTGAAAGGTGACATCTGCGACAGAGATCTCCTTAAAAACCTCTTTAAAAAACACAACTTTGATGCCGTTGTCCATCTTGCAGCGGAAAGTCATGTGGACAGAAGCATCGCGAATCCAGCTGCTTTTTTGGAAACAAATATCCTGGGGACAGCCGCTTTGTTAGAAGCCGCTAAAACACATTGGATTGATGAAAATGGTGCGTTTAAAAATGCCGAAACAGGCCATACAAACCACCCGGTTAAAAATATCTTCTATCACATATCGACAGATGAAGTCTATGGTTCGCTCGGAGAAGAAGGTCTTTTTTCTGAAACGACTTCATACGATCCCAGAAGTCCGTACAGTGCATCGAAAGCATCCAGTGATCACATCGTAAAGGCATACCACCATACCTATGGTATGCCTGTTGTTATCAGCAATTGCTCTAACAATTATGGCGCAAACCAGTTTCCAGAAAAGCTTATCCCGCTGATGATTAAGAATATCTGCGATCAAAAAAGCCTTCCGGTTTATGGCCAAGGGCTAAATATCAGAGACTGGCTATACGTTGAAGACCACGCGAACGCAATAGATCTCATTCTTCATCAAGGTGCTTCAGGCTCAACTTACAATATCGGAGGACTCAACGAGTGGACGAATATCGATTTGGTAAAACATCTGATTGAAGTCGTTGATGAAAAACTACAACGACCGAAAGGCAGTTCTGAAGGGCTAATTACTTTTGTGAAAGACCGTGCAGGACACGACCAACGGTACGCCATCGATGCGTCGAAAATAGAAAGAGAGTTGGGGTGGAAACCGAGCGAAACTTTTGAATTGGGTTTAGAAAAAACGGTGGTATGGTACTTAGAAAACTCAGAATGGCTAAATAAAGTTGTGTCGGGGGAATATGAAAAATACTACGAACAGCATTACGGAAAGTGATGCTAACTTTTCTAAGAAATCTATTTCGCAAGCGCCCAAATCGACGTGTTGTCAAAACCGATTTAAAACATTTGATTACTGATGTTCACAGCCACTTGGTACCCGGAGTAGATGACGGCGCACCTGACATGACCTCTGCCCTCGCGTTAATTTCCAGACTCCATCATTTGGGCTTCGAAAGGTTGGTGACCACGCCACATATTATGTCAGATTTGTATCCGAATACGCCAGAAATTTTACAACCGCGTTTTAATGAATTAAAACAGGAGGTTTCCAAACGGTTCCCATCTCTAAAATTAATTTTAGCCGCGGAATATTTCCTCGACACATCTTTTTTAGCGCTTTTAGAAAACCCAAACACGCTTCTAACCTTCCCTTGTGTTGATCCGCTTAATGGAGACAAACACGACATGCTTCTCTTTGAATTTGCCTTCCACGAGGCGCCCAATGATGAACTTTTGACAGAGGCAATCTTTAAGATGCAGACTTCTGGAATCACGCCTGTTGTGGCGCACTGCGCACGGTATCCTTACTGGCATATGGAGAGAAGCAAACTTGAAAGCCTACACGACAAAGGAGTCATCCTTAC
The DNA here is from genome assembly GCA_913051865.1 of uncultured Flavobacteriales bacterium. Classification (GTDB taxonomy): domain Bacteria; phylum Bacteroidota; class Bacteroidia; order Flavobacteriales_D; family Sanyastnellaceae; genus UBA974. The sequence continues at coordinate 10,775 of CAJXHE010000032.1, read as the reverse complement.
TGTAAACGCAGCAACACTTGTAGGGAATTATGGCGAGTTGGCAAAAGAAACAGCGCACTATGCCGTAGATCAGGGATGGATCAGGATGGTGTGTTCTGATACACATGCACCCCATCACATCGTCGCTGTCAAGGAACTTGAGAACTCTGAAATACTCGCCAAACTTATTGAAAACGGGGGGTTACTGAACCCAGGAGTGGGAATCAGATAGATCTACTCACCAATTGGAGCGAGTTTGACCTCAAGGCCATCTAGATCTGAAGTCAGTTTGATTTGGCATCCCAAACGGCTATTGTCCTCAACAAAAAACGCTTCGTCTAGCATATCTTCTTCGTCTTCCGAGCGTTCAGAGATGTCGTGTGAACTTTGGACATACATGTGGCAGCTCGCACACATGGCCATACCTCCACACGTACCTTCAACAGGAAGCTCATAGCTTTTACAGAGCTCCATCATGTTCATGTTCATATCTGTAGGGGCGTCTAACATGTGACGCTTCTCGTCCCGATCTATAACGAATACTTTGATCATATCATCCATGGCAGAAAAATTCAAATAGATCTTACAAACCTGGTTTCCCAGTAACAGTTGTATACTTCAAGACCAAATTCTTATCTGGGAAAATTCTTTTATAGGCACTTTGGACCATCAACGTGGCCTCATGAAAACCACAAAGAATCAACTTTAATTTACCAGGGTAGGTATTAATGTCACCGATGGCATAAATCCCCGGAACATTCGTAGAATAATCAAACGTATCTACCTCAATCGCATTTTTAGAAATATTGAGATTCCATTCTGAGATAGGTCCCAACTTGGGACTCAATCCGAAAAGAGGAACCCAGTGGTCTGTATCAATGGACATCATTCCTTCAGTTTTATGTTTTACTTCCAGAGCGTTTAGGTTTGCGTCACCAGAAACACCTACGACTTCTGCATTTGTGATGAGGTTTATTTTACCCGCTTCAGCAAGATCCAACACCTTTTGAACGCTGTCTGGATGGCCTCTGAAACTTGGACGACGATGGACGAGAGTAACCTCAGAAGCAACACCCTCTGCCAAGAAGATGGTCCAGTCCAGTGCAGAATCTCCACCTCCAGAGATCACGACTTTTTTGTCTCTGTAGAACTCTGGGTCTTTAATAATATACTCAACGCCCTTGTCTTCATATGATGAAAGATTGTCAATGGGCGGCTTGCGGGGCTCAAAACATCCCAATCCAGCAGCAATAACAATAATCGGGGCACGGTGCTTGGTCCCTCTATTCGTTGTTAAAATAAACTGACCGTCTTCATCTTTTTCTACAATCTCTGCCCTTTCGCCAAGTGTAAAACCTGGTGAAAAAGGGGCGATTTGTTCCATTAAACGCTCGGTAAGATCGCCCGCAAGGATAGAGGGATAGGCTGGGATGTCGTAAATGGGTTTCTTTGGGTAAATTTCTGTACACTGTCCCCCTGGATTAGGTAGGGAATCAATTAAGTGACACCTCAGCTTCAGCAAGCCCGCTTCAAAAACAGTGAATAAACCACATGGACCTGCACCAATTATCAAAATATCTGTTTGAATCATCGATTAATTGCTTCTATTGATTTTACTTCTGGAGCGACACTTCTAATCGCTGATTCCACGCCTCCTTTGATTGTCATGTCGATTAATGAACACCCCACGCATGAACCGTGAAGTTTTATTTTTACAATGAAATCGTCAGTGATTTCATGCAAAGTTATATCTCCTGCGTCAGCTTCGAGATATGGACGTAACTGCGCGAGCGCGCCTTGCACTCTTGTCGCTAAGTCTGTAAACTTTTCTGGCACGATTGGATCTGTCATTTTTTTACGTTTTTCCCTAAGACTTCAAGCAAGTTAGCAACGACAGAACGAAACGCAGCTGCAGCATCTGTATCTCCTTGTAATACGACAGGACGACCTACATCACATGCCTCTCGTATTGTTTGTAATAATGGGAGTTCTCCAAGAAAGGGAACGCCCAAAGTCTCTGAAAGTCTTTTCACGCCATCACGTCCGAAAATATGATATTTAAACTGCTGTGCATCGGGTGGCACGAAGTAGGACATGTTTTCTACCATGCCTAAAACAGGAACATTAATGGCCTCTAATTGAAACATCCCCACGCCTCTGCGCGCATCGGCTAGAGCAACATCCTGGGGTGTTGAGACGATAATTGCTCCTGTTAAATCGATGTCACTGACAAGGCTCAGGTGAATGTCACCTGTTCCTGGAGGCAGATCAATGATCATGAAATCAAGCTCGCCCCAATGAACATCAGAAAACAGTTGCTTCAACGCTTTTGTAGCCATCGGGCCACGCCACACAATCGCTTGGTCTGAATCGGCAAAAAATCCAATTGACAGCATTTTTACACCGTGCATTTCAACGGGTTCCATCAGGTGCTTCCCATCCACTTCAATAGGTTTGGGATTGTGACCCTGTACGCCGAACATCGTAGGAATACTGGGGCCATAAATATCAGCATCGCACAGGCCGACTTTATACCCAAGTTGGGAAAGGGTAACGGCTATATTTGAACTGACTGTACTTTTACCCACACCACCTTTTCCCGAGGCGATGGCAATAATTTGCTTCACACCTGGGAGCACCTTCCTTGTTTCTAGTGTTCTTTCCTCAGCGGGCAAGGCGCCTACTTTCACCATGGCCTTCACCTCTGAACCGAAGGCCCTTTCAATTGCAAATTCGACTGCCTCTTGCATTCTCTTACGCGCATGCAAAGCTGGATTGCTCGACTTAACCTCAATAGAAATCGTACTGCCGTCAATATTAATGCCAGACACAAGATTCATTGAGATGATATCTTTTCCGACATCTGGGTCTATAACGCCACTTAACGCAGTTATAATTTGTTCTCTAGTAATATTCATCTCTTTTTATAAGAACCTCAAAGTTCGGTCATAGGATCCCAAAAGTATCGGTCAAAAGTGACAACTTGGCCATCTTTTACAATTACGCCTTCTTTTGCCAATTCATCTTCCATAGAGCGCTGTGGAGGGAAGTGGATTGCACCTGACAACATCCCCAATCTGTTTACCACCCGATGCGCAGGAACGAGTGGTGAAACTTTGAAACTTTGATTCAAAGCCCACCCCACTCTCCTACTTGATCTTACATCTCCAAGACATTTGGCAATGGCCCCATAAGAAGTCACCCTTCCGTCTGGAATGTTGCGAACTACGTCAAATACATCTTCATTGAAACCCATTGCGAGGAATGATTATACTTCGAGTTGAATGAAATGAATCTTCTTTCCCTCAGAAAGCCACCTCTTCTCATAATACGTTATTATTTCAAGCGCTTCACGAAGATCTTGGGACACCCTGTTCACCAAATCGCCATACACATCTTGACTGTCTAAATAAATTGTATACCCCTTTTCTAAATAACTTTCCTTAGACAGATCGTACAAAAGAACAGAATCTGTTTTGACATTTATAAAACTACCCGGTTTTAATATTTTCTTGTAAAGCTCTATGTAAACCGAGGAAGTTATACGTTTGGTACCCTTTTCATCTTTAGGTTGTGGATCGGAAAAAGTAAGCCAAATTTCAGACACCTCGTCGGTGTCAAAATATTTAGTAATAAACTCGAGACGGGTTCGCAAAAACGCAACGTTCGGAAGGGATTCCTCCTTCGCTGTTTTTGCGCCTCTCCAAAATCTGTGCCCCTTAATATCTACGCCAATAAAATTTCTATTGGGGTACTTTCTCGCAAGTCCTATTGTATACTCACCTTTACCGCATCCTAACTCAAGCGTGATGGGGTTGTCGTTTTTAAAAATCTCAGATGCCCAACTTCCTTTTAGATTCCCATCCAATCCTTTGACCGCATCTTGAAGGCAGGGTTCAAACACGTGGTTAAAGGTCTCATTTTCCGCCCATTTTCTAAGTTTATCTTTTCCCATTGTACGCTTTATCACAAATGTTATTTGCTGGTACAAAATTAAGAACTTGCGCCTATGTCTCGAATATTAATTACAGTACTAAATTGGGGGATGGGACATGCGAGTAGAACCCTCCCAATTATTGAAGGCGCACTTGATCTTGGATGGGAAGTCGATGTCGCGAGTAAGGGAGATGCTTTAGTCTGGTTAAAAAATCGACTCAAAGACAAGTCAGGAGTGACCTTTTTCGACAAACCTGGCGCAGTGATTACATACAGCCATCAATTTACCATGCTTAAAATTGTAGCACAAACACCACAACTTCTTTTAAGCATCTACGCGGAGAGGAAATGGACTGCGAAACATGTGAAATCTCGGTCAATTACAAAAATATTTAGTGACAATTGCCTAGGCACATATGACGTAAATGTACCTTCTGTGTTGATGACACATCTCCTAAGATTCCCTGTCCCTTGGATGTTGAGCACAATGGCACAATGGATGCTTCGAAGGTTTACACGCCATTTTTCAGAAGTCTGGGTCCCCGATTTACCACCTGGCAAGACATCAATATCAGGCCCCCTCACCTCGAAAACAATACATCCAAAAACAAAATTTATTGGAATTCTGAGCCGACTCGAGAACCCTTCAAAAGATCTGACACAAACTTCAACCACCCCCTATCCACTTGTAGGGATTATTAGCGGGCCGGAGCCCCATCGAACGACAATGGAAAACGCGCTGCGAACATGGATGCAAAACAGACCTGAAAAAGGGCTCATTTTTGCCGGAAAACCAGGAGGGAGTTTTCGAAAAGATGGAGATATATTGACACTCTATGATCCAAGCGATGAAGAGATTTCAAAAGCAATTTACACTGCTCAAATTCTAATATGCCGAAGCGGATATACCACATTGCTAGATTTGGTTGCTTTAAAAAAACAGGCAATTCTCATCCCGACACCAGGACAGATGGAACAAGAAGTGTTAAGTACGTTTTGGACAGAAAAATTTGGATTTGCATCTTGTACCCAGGAAGATTTGAAAAATCATATGATTCCTGAGATGTCCGGGGGATTTCCTCAAGAATTATTCTCAAAACCGCCAAACAAAACCGCGATGAACGAACTTGCAGCATGGTTGAAGAACTAAATAGTCAAAGCGCAGAAAAACGCCAAAAAGAGGATGAGAGGTTTATGCGATTGGCCATACAAGAAGCCAAAGAAGCAGGAGCCATTGACGAAGTCCCCGTTGGTGCTGTGATTGTTTTTCAAGGATCAGTAGTCGCGCGTGGGCACAACCTATGTGAGCGATTGCGTGACTTCACAGCCCATGCTGAAATGCAAGCATTTACAAGCGCTTCAGAATTCCTAGGCGGAAAATTCTTAGACCAATGCACGCTCTATGTTACACTTGAGCCATGCCCCATGTGTGCCGGAGCAGGTTTTTGGACGAGAATAGGTCGGATTGTATATGGCGCAAGTGATTTAAAACGTGGATATAAAAGATGGGGCGTCATGCAGGAAAAAGAAGGACATGGGGGTCAAGTCGGTGACAATGGATTGCTTCATCCTAAAACAGAAGTTCATTCTGGCGTTTTAGAAGATGAATGTGCAAAATTGGTCAAAGATTTTTTCATCAAAAAACGAAACAAGCGATAACACCAAACTGGCATAACTTTGTGTCCGTATTTCTGCCCTCATGCTCGATCTGTCAAAAGAATATCTAAGTCTGCTTCACTCTTTAATTGAAGAGGGTAAAGACCGTGCGCTAATCAAAAAACTAGAGCCGCTCCATGCAAATGATATCGCGCTGATTTTAAACCAAATCAAGCGTGACGATGTTCATTATCTATATCGACTGCTCGCGGATGACGCACGCTCTGATGTTATTGCAGAATTGGACGAAGAAGTACGTGAAGATCTTCTGGCCACGCTTACGTCAAAGGAAATTGCAGAGGATGTTATTGACGGACTCGCCTCTGACGATGCTACAGATATTATCAGCGAACTTTCGTCTGAAAAAATAGAAGAAGTATTCTCGCACGTCAAGGACAAGGAGTCTGTCTCGGATGTAAAGTCTCTGCTCGAATATCCCGAAGGTACTGCGGGCGCGTTGATGGCAAAAGAACTTGTTAAGGTAGAAGAAACGTGGAGTGTTGCAAAAGCTGTAAAAGAGATCCGTGTTCAATCTGAAGAAATAGAAAACCTATATACCATCTACGTAATAGATGAAAAGGGAAAACTGACAGGAAGATTGAGTCTTCAAAACCTCCTGCTATCATCAATAAGCGCCAGGACTCCTATAGGTGACATTATAGATGCCGACGAAACTGTATGGATTAACTCAAATGAAAACGAGGATCTCGTTGTGAGTTTGATGGAAAGATATGATCTCGTTGCTCTTCCCGTTGTAGACGACAACGGGGTTCTGCTTGGCCGGATTACAATCGATGATGCTGTGGACGTGATTATCGAGGACGCAGAACGTGATTATCAGCTTGCCTCAGGAATTTCGGAGGACGTCGAATCATATGATTCAGTTTGGACTTTAACCAGAGCCAGACTGCCGTGGTTATTAATCGGATTGGGAGGTGGAGTCGGTGGCGCTTTTGTCATCGGCGCATTTGACATTGTTGCAAACCCAGAAATGGCCCTTTTCATACCCCTCATTGCCGCTATGGGAGGAAACGTGGGAGTCCAATCCTCTGCGATTGTCGTACAAGGCCTTGCGACGGCAAGTATTAGCACAGCTGACATAGCAGGTCGCCTTGTAAAAGAACTTAGTGTGGGCCTTTTAAATGGCACCATCTGTGCGAGTATTATTTTCCTCGTGACCTTGATCTTAGGGTTCGACAAAGCACTGAGCACAACTGTTGGCATCTCATTGATGTTTGTGATCGTATTTGCTGCTCTATTTGGTGCATTCGTTCCTCTTATGCTTGAAAAACGTAACATCGACCCTGCATTAGCGACAGGCCCATTCATCACGACTGCAAATGACATCATAGGACTCATTATCTATTTCAGTGTAGGGTCATTTGTCAGTTCGTTTATTTAACAAATGCTAATGAGAGTTGCTATTCTCGATACCGTCCACCCTGTTTTAAAAAAGCGTTTAATTGAAAATGGATTCGATTGTGAGGAATATTTGCTTCTTTCGAGAAAAGAAATAGAACAAGGTCAATTAAAGAACATACAAGGAATCGTCCTGAGGTCACGTATCAGAATTGATGCGCAATTGCTCAATGCGATGCCGCAACTTCAGTGGATCGCTCGGAGTGGATCTGGGCTTGAAAATATCAATTTACAAGCTGCAAAATCACGCGACATTCGCGTCTATAATTCTCCAGAAGGCAACAGCGATGCCGTGGGGGAACACGTCCTCGGAATGCTGCTCATGATCATGCACAAACTGAGAAGTTGCGACAGGAGTGTTCACGATAAGGTTTGGGAAAGAGAGAAGCACAGGGGAATGGAATTGGGGAACAAGACCGTAGGGATAATAGGTTATGGAGTAATGGGGAAAGCACTGGCAACAAAACTTCGGGGGATTGGTTGCAAAATAATTGCTTACGACAAGTATACCTCTGGTTTCAGTGATGAATATGTCACAGAAGTGACCGAGGAAGCGTTCTTCAGGCGGAGTGAAATCGTGAGCGTTCATCTTCCATTAACAGATGAAACAAATGGATTGGTAGATTCTACCTGGCTCGCTCGATTTTCACATCCTTTTATTTTTATAAACAGCTCCAGAGGATCTGTGGTAAAGACAAAAGATCTGTTAGATGCCTTAGACGCAAATCAAGTCACAGCATGCGGATTAGATGTACTTGAATTTGAGGGGCGTTCGTTGGAAGGATTAACATCAATGGGCACAACTGATGCACAAAAAACAATGACGCGACTTCTAGAATCTCCAAATGTAACCCTGAGTCCTCACGTCGCAGGATGGACCACAGAGAGTTACTTCAAACTAAGTAATTTCTTGGCCGATAAAATACTGAATGACTTTTGTGCTTAAAGACAGCGCTAGTCTAAGACTTGTTTTATTCTTCGGTGCCTGTTCGCGCACGACTTGTTGCAGAATAAAGCACCTTTAGAGCTGAAGCTTGTCTTAATTCTTGTTTTACAGAAGTAACAATACCCATTTTTGTTTCCTGGTCAACCTTCAGTGATACCCACATTTTACTTTGCTCGGACTCAGATAGAGTCTGACGTTCTTTCAAAATCCAATCCTGAATTTCAAAAGCCTGTGAAAATTGATCGTTCAATTGAATCACTGGCTCAGATCCATACCTTTTATCCATTGGTGTCCCAATGTTGATGTATCTAATAAGATGCTTTTTCTCAATCTTATAAAGCTCCGAAGCCTCGGGTCTTGTCACCTGGACTTTTTCGTCCTCAGTACGCAATACGGTTGCAACCATGAAGAAAAACAAGAGCATGAAAACAATATCCGGCAGGGATGCCGTTGAAATCGCTCCAGTAGGACGCTTACCTCCTTTCTTAAACTTACTCATGATTAGTAATATGTTGCTCCAGCATCACGTGGCTCCGCTTCAGAAATACGCTGTGGATATAAGGCTCTTACAGCAGTGATTTTCTCAAGCGAAGTCTTGTCTTGCTTGTTTTTTCCATAAACTTCTTCTAACTCACGATAACTGACACCGAATTTTGATAACGCCAATTCATCTCTCAGCTCATTCACAGCCGATTGCAATTCATTTTGTACCTGTAGGTAGGTATTGTAGGTCGTATTGTTGTCGTTCTGCATAGAAATAAGTGCAGATGCAGGGAGCTGTTTGTAATCACCCCCGAGAAGATTGATTGTGGTTAGTTTTTCTTGCCAACTCTTAAGCACTTTTCTGAAAGCATCTTTATTTTTCTCCTCTGCAATGTTTACGATTTGCTCATATTCAGCAATTTTCATTTTCACATCTGCTTTCCTAACCCACTCGCGTTCAGGAAAAGCTGCATTGGTTTTTCCATTTGCACCCGTAATAAAAATGACATCACGGTTCTTGCCTATTTCTTCAGTCCCTATTTGATGAGAAATCACTCCGTCTCCAGTAGCAATAAGGAAGCTCTTCGTTTTATTCTTGAGCTCTTGAATATCCAAAGGTTGCCCTTCTACAAGCAACAGATCTAGGAAATTAACTTTGACGTTAAAGACGTTTTGTTCCTTTGCTTGTGGGACATCAATATCTGGTGGAACAGGGGGAGGCAATTGGCGTTTGATCCCCATATCGGACTCAATCGTCGTTGTTACGAGCCAGAAAATGAGTAGCAAGAACGCGATATCGGCCATTGAGCCTGCGTTTATTTCTTGTAATTCTCGACGTGCCATTTTATATTTCTACTTAAATATACGGCTTACCTCAGCCCAAACAATTGAAGCTACAGCAAGTATACCTAGAAGGTAAACGTAGATCATGCTGCCACCAGCAAATACACTTTCCGACTCAGTAACAGTGATCCCACTAGATTCATAAGCACTCATCACAGTCCCATCAGCAAACGCCAAGTAGCTTAACAAACCGATTAACAAGAAGACTGACATCCCGGCAAGGGTGCCAATCTGAGATTTAAAATCATTGACCAAGTTCATTACAAATGTGTAAATCCCAAATCCCAATGCTGCAACTGCTGTTGCTATTCCCACAGTATAAATAATATAGAACATCCAATCAAGGAATCCGCCATAGTTTGCTTCTCCCTCAACATAGGATTCGTCAGCAACACTACTACTCACGATTATTCCCATGAGAATAACGCCGAGTGCAATAATTGCAATCCTAAGGGTTGATAGGATTAAATTGATTTTATTCTCGTCCATAATCCTTTTTATTTTCCTTGTAGCTTACGCTTGTAAAGAAGATCAACTAAATCCATACTTGCCTCTTCCATGTCAAGAACAATTCCATCAATTTTAGAAAGAATGTAGTTGTAAAAGACTTGAAGAATAATCGCAACGATTAGACCGGAAACTGTTGTAATCAAGGCGATTTTAATACCTCCAGCCACAATAGATGCGTTAATCGTATTCGCTTCAGCGATATCATCAAACGCAGAGATCATACCGATTACAGTACCCATGAATCCTAACATAGGTGCAAGAGCGATAAAGAGTGAGATCCAGCTTAAGCCACGCTCTAATTTAGACATTTCTACAGACCCATAATCTTCAATTGCTTTTGCGACCTCCTCATAGCTTCCTGAAGATCTGTCAAGTCCTTGTCGGAATATGGTGGCAACAGGCCCAGGTGTATTTCTACAAATCTCTTTCGCAGCGTCAACACCTCCCTTTTCAAGACTTTCGTCTATTTCATTCACTAATTTCTTTGTATTTGTTGTCGCCAAATTCAAGTATATGATCCGCTCAATGCTCAGCGCAAGTCCGAGAATCAAACAAATTAACACCGATGACATAAAGGCAGCACCACCCTCTATAAAGTATCTCTTTACTGTTTGGTGAAAGCCTAACACTTCTCGTGTCTCTTCAATATCAGCAGCCGATTCGGCAACTTCTGTAGATTCTGGTTCAGCGATCTCAGCGACCACTGTGTCCGAAGACGCGCTATCACCTTCCATCGATACTACTTCTGTGGATACGACCTCAGTAGAGTCCGTTTGATCCTGTAGTGCAAAAACCGCAGCTGGAGTTGCTGCAAACATGACTCCCGCAATTGCGAGAAGTGAAAACAAATTCTTCATCGTCTATATTCTTGTTGAATGTATTTCTTAATTATCTAACAAAATCGCGGAGAGACAGGGATTCGAACCCTGGATACGTTTCCGTAAACACGCTTTCCAAGCGTGCGCCATAAACCACTCGGCCATCCCTCCAATCCTCGTTAGGA
>CAJXHE010000031.1 GCA_913051865.1 uncultured Flavobacteriales bacterium | reverse complement strand
CGACTTCACGTCCCCCAGACGCGTACTCTACCAACTGAGCTACATCCCGATTTAGAAACGCAAAGTTAGTAACTTAGCATCATATTTAAAGCAGTTATGAAGGTATCCTATAGAAAGATAAATGAATTCTTAGATTTGCAATTATCCGCAATGGATGCGGCTACTGTATTAACTGCAACTGGACTGGAAATCGAAGGCGTAGAAACGGTTGATGACATACAAGGTGGATTGAGAGGACTCGTTGTGGGGGCTATTTCTGAATGTGAACAACATCCAAATGCTGACAGATTACGGTGTTGCAAAGTCGATGTTGGAGAAGATGAGCCATTAGACATCGTTTGCGGTGCACCAAATGCAGCAAAAGGATTAAAGGTTGTCGTAGCGACGATTGGAACAGAACTCTTTCCTGAAGGTGGTGACCCGTTCAAAATTAAAAAAGGAAAAATACGCGGTGAGGTAAGCAATGGGATGTTATGCGGTGCCGAGGAAGTTGGCATTGGAGAGCCAAATGGGGGCATTATTGAACTCGACGAAAAGTGGGGGCCCGGGACTGCTTTAAGTAAAGTCTTTGGTGTGGGATCTGATTCTGTTTTAGAAATCGGGCTGACGCCAAACAGGAATGATGCCATGGGACATTGGGGTGTCGCAAGGGATCTTAGAGCGGGACTTTTACATGGAACAGTTCAGGAGTTCACCCAAAAAGATCTTCCTGAAGTGAGCATGCTGAAACGCATGAAAATTGACTTTGAAAAGGGATTAAGTAATGGATTTAAAGCAGAAATAGATGCAAGTGTGTCGGCGCTGACTCCCAGATATACATTAATTGAAATTGAAGGGCTGACCATGGGGCCATCTCCTGACCACGCTCAAAGATTCCTCAGAAGTATTGGATGTGCTCCTATCAACAATGTTGTAGATGCAACAAATTACGTGTTGCATGAGTTAGGCCAACCGCTTCATGCTTTTGATGCGGACACCATTCAAGGCAGTCTAAACGTAAGATTTGCCTCAAAAAACGAGAAGATCACAACGCTTGATGGAGAAAAACGTGATCTCAATGAAAAAGATTTAGTCATTGCGGATTCAAATGAGGCCATGTGTATCGCTGGCGTATTTGGGAGTCAGAAACACGGCGTGAGCAATGGAACAAAACGTATCCTTCTGGAATCTGCATTCTTCAATCCTGTTTCAATTCGAAAATCAGCCAAAAGACATGGTTTATCTACAGATGCATCCTTCAGATTTGAAAGAGAAGTCGATCCAAATTTAATTCAAGCCGCTGGAGAAAGGGCCGCCGAACTCATTTGTGAATGGAGCGGAGGCCATGTTGTGGGGGCCGTAAAATTAGGCAAGTCTGGAGTAGCTCCTGGTTATCAAGTTGAACTTGAATGGGAAATGCTGGACAAGTTGATCGGACAAAAACTTGATCGGACGCATGTGATGTCCATTTTAAAATCTTTAGAGATCGAGGTGATTCAAGAAGAGGAAGGCAAATTAAACTTGTTGGTTCCTGCCTACAGAAGCGATGTGACCCGTCCTGCTGACGTTGTCGAGGAGATCCTAAGGATACATGGCTTTGACCAAATCAACATTCCTACGCGCATATCAAGCACACTTGAGATTCCTTCTGGTCCAGACAGAGAAGATATTCTTTTTGGATTAAGCGCAACACTTGTCGCAAGAGGATTTAATGAGATTATGTCAAATTCGCTGACAAAATCAAGTTATGCTGAATGCGTGAAAGATGGTGATTTGGATCCATCCAAAACAGTAGAGATCTTAAATCCGCTTAGTGGAGATTTGGGTGTGATGAGGCAGTCTCTGGTTTTTCAGGGGCTTGAAGCAATTTCTAGAAACCGGAATTACAAATCGATGGATTTGAGATTTTTCGAGTTAGGAAGGACTTATCAGGTCAATGAAAAAGGTCAGACGCAAGGATATAAAGAAACGGAACATTTAAGTCTATGGGTGACGGGGCGTAAAATGCCTGTAAACTGGAATTCACAAGATGAGCATGTCGATCTGTTTACGCTAAAGGAAGCTGTCAGCGCATTGCTTGAGCAAGTAGGAGTTCGCACCAAAGTGAGCGAAATGGTAGATGAAGGGGGATTACTGCTGGAGGGAAATGTGATAAAAGTCGGAAACAATGTGATCGGAAGATTTGGACAAGTTCATCCAGAGGTTACAAAAATGTGTAAAGTTGACGCACCTGTATTTTGGGCTGACTTACGCGTGAAGCCGCTTTTAAAAGCACGAAAGAAAAGAAAAATTATTGCGACTGAGCTCCCTAAATTCCCTTCTGTAAAAAGAGACTTGTCATTCATTCTTGACAAGAGTGTAAGTTTCGAGTCAATCAAAGAAGTCGCTTTTAAAGCAGAAAATAAAATCTTGAAAAATGTATCCTTATTTGATGTTTATGAAGGTGATAAACTGGAGAAGGGGAAAGTAAGTTATGCCATCGGTCTCACCCTACAAGACGTGAGTAAAACGCTTACTGACAAACAAATCGACAAGAGTGTAGCCAGAATTCTAGCGGAAATCACAAAGACGACTGGCGCAACACTCCGTTAGGTGATGAGTAAGAATCCCAAACCCATTATAACGCCCCCTATTCAGAGGATAAAACTGATGCATTTTCTGACAAGAGAATTAGTGAGGCAAGGCATTAGGAGATTTCACAGAATGGCCACTCATGAAGGTGTCGAAAATCTACCTGATGAAAAATACCCGATGATTTTCGTTTCCAATCATCAGAATGGACTAATGGACCCCATGGTGATTTCCGGGCTATTAAAGCCTCAGCTACATTGGCTCACACGCGCAGATGTTTTTTGGAACCCCATTGCACGCATGTACATTATCGCCTGTAATGCCATCCCAATTTACAGACAGAGAGACAAGCTTCCCGATTTGAAAGAAAGAAATGAAATCATTTGGGATTGTTGTACAAAAAGATTGGAGAAAGGTGCTGTATTGTCGCTTTTCCCTGAGGGAAACCACCTTTCAAAAAAAACAATTAGAAACTTAAAAAGAGGGCTAAGTGATTTAATCGGATTGGCAGTCAATAGGTCTGAAAAACTGATGCGACTTAAAGTGATCCCTGTCGGCACTGACTATGAAGATTATCCGGGATATAAAAGACGGCTTAGCTTCAGAATAGGAAAAGAAATAGAGTGGAGAGATTTATATGATAAGCAAGCCAAAAGCATCGATTACAAGAAGTTAACGGCACGTGTTCAGAAAGCGATGAGCAAGCTCGCCATTGACATAAGGCCCGCTGAAATGTATGATGATCTATATCCATACGTTCGTGCGATGAACACGACAAAAGCAAAAAACGAAGCGTGGAGTGTGATTCTTACAGAGCTAGATCGCATTGCCAAATCAGGAGAAAATGAAAAGTGGCGTCAAGAAGTCAGCGATGCGGCAAAAAATCTACGTGAATATGGGTTTGACAATTCGATGAGATCTGAAGCATGGGGAAGAGATTCTACAAATCTGTCGAAAAATAAAGCCTGGGCTGTGATGCTTATCCCAATTTCATGGATCGCAAATGCACCCACCGCAATTCAGCAATATCTAATTAACCGTCGTGGAGACAAAATTAAGGCTTTGGAATTTAGAAGCACACTGAAAGTCGTTTCCGCGATGTTTATCTACCCGCTTTCTTGGACGCTGATTGCAATATTGGCGGGCATTTACACACCACAGTTCTGGATGGGGTTTCTTGGCGTTTGGACTTGGGCCACGTTTGGCAACAGATTTTACGGATGGTTACAAGGGCATCTTCATGACCACCGTGATGCACTCGAAGGAAGCAGGTTTTGGGAGACTGAGGGGAGCTCTGACTTGAGAGCAGCTTGGACACACTATATTAAGATGATACAAAAAGACATTAACGCATGAGTTACGTTATTCAAGGTATTCAGCATATGGGGATTGCCGTTTCTGACATGGATGCCAGTCTGAAACTTTATAGAAAACTTTTCGGTTTAGATATTCCTTTTTTTGATGCAGTAGCTGCTGCTCCGCTCATGGATTCACATTGCAATGGAGAGACGATTGTGAAACGGGCAAGCATGGTTTTAAATCATCAGGGTGGATGTGCTGTTGAAGTCGTATCCCCTACTTCGTTTACACCGGCTGGCCCTGTATTTAAAATTCGTCAAGGGGATTTGGGAATCGGGTCGACAATGGTTAAAACACCAGATATACGTAAGATGCATGAACATGCCTTCGCAATCCTTCCAGACAGTTGTGACGACACACTGGTGATGGACCCCATGGGGCGTCTTACATTCTTTCTTCGAGATTACGATGGGAACTTATTTCAAATACTGGAGTCTGACGAATGGTTTACCCATAACGGACATCCCAGCGGGGGTATTATAGGAGGCACAATTGGAGTCAGTGACATGGATGCCGCGTTCAAATTTTATTGCAACATCTTGGGGTATGACCAAATCGTTTACGACAAGAGTGGGACTTTTGAAGATTGGGCACATTTGCCTGGTGGGGAAGAACGATACCGCCGGGTTTTGTTAAGCCAAACATCTCCAGGTACAGGGGGGTTCTCATCTTTGATGGGGACTACATATATCGAGTTGGTTTTTGCACTTGACAGAAAGGGTGAGTTTATTTTTAAAGACCGGATTTGGGCGGATACAGGCATCGTCCATCTCGGATTCGATGTGAGGGGAATGAAAGCGCTGGGACAAGCGCTTGAAAAAGATGGGTTTGGGTTTAGATGTGATACAGATAATGCATTAAGTATGGGAGAGCACACTTCTGTTCACTGCACGTACATTGATGACCCCGATGAATGTTGGATAGAGATGATTGAGGTTCATAAAATTCCGATTTTGGAAAAATTGGGGTTATTTCTAGATGTTCAGAAACGCGAACCATCAAAACCACTCCCGAAGTGGATGCTCTATGCGCTTAAATTCAACAGAATTAAATCATGAACACCAAAAAGAAGATTTTACTGGTAGATGATGAGATTGATATTCTAGATTTTCTATCGTACAATTTATTGAAATCTGGATACGATGTAAGAACTGCCATCAATGGTGAAAAGGGGGTCGAAGTGGCGCGCGCATTCTCTCCCGACTTAATCCTGTTAGACATGATGATGCCCGAAATGGATGGCGTTGAAACATGTGAGAAAATAAGAAGTATCACAGAATTAGAAAATGTAATGGTCGCATTTCTAACAGCGAGAGGAGAAGACTACAGCCAAATCGCCGGCTTCGATGCTGGCGCAGATGATTACATCTTAAAGCCGATTAAGCCAAAAGTTCTGATGAGCAGAGTCAATGCACTGATGAAAAGAACAAATAGAACGTTGGAATCGGCTACGAACAACGTGGAATATATAGAGGTTGGAGAAATTAACATTGATTTAAAAAAGCACATCGTCTCGTTTAAGCAGGCAGAAATTAATCTTCCAAAGAAAGAATTTCAATTGTTGGTTTTGCTCTGTAGCCAACCCGGCGTCGTCCAGACTCGGGATGAAATTATGGATAAAGTTTGGGGCAGTGAAGTCGTTGTCGGAGACCGAACCATTGACGTACATATAAGGAAACTGAGGGAGAAATTCGGGGAAGACTTAATTGTGACAATCAAAGGGATTGGATACAAATTAAAAACCTCTTAAATGTCCTCTGAACGCACGCCAAAAGACGTCGCCAGGCAATCTTCTGTGTTTATAGGGGTGCTAAGTTCTGTGGCTGTACTTATCGTATTGAGTGTGTCTAATTCATTGAACCTGTGGACCATTTCTATCATCGTAGGAGTCATCCTTGAAGAACTTAGTTATTTTGTGATTTATAATGCGATAGAGAAGTACATCGACCACCGCATCCAAATACTGTATAAAACAATCAGTAAAGTGAAAGGTGGTGGAGATCTGACCATCAATATGGATGAAGACGTTGTAGAGCTGGCAAATCAAGATGTCATGGAGTGGGCGGATGGCCAAATAGAGGAAATCAATCTTCTTCGAGAGACCGATTCCTTTCGCAAGGATTTTATCGGAAACCTCGCACATGAATTGAAGACCCCTCTATTTAATATTCAAGGATTTATTTTATCACTCTTGGAGGGGGGTGTTGACGACCCCGAGATCAATCGGAAATTCCTATCTAAAGCGGAGAAAAATATCGATAGAATGACCAGCTTACTTGAAGATCTCGATAGTATTTCAAAAATAGAATCGGGAGCGATGAACATCGAAATGGAGACTGTGGATATTGTCGAACTCAGTTCTGAAATTGCGGAGAACCTTGACCGAAAGGCAAAAGACGCCACCGTACAAATTAAGATTCGAGAAGAAGAGGAGTTCAACGTCTTATGCGATCCTAATAAAATCGGTCAAGTCCTCTCTAATCTTCTTGTAAACTCAATAAATTACGGTGTGGAGAATGGCAAAACCGTGGTGAGGTTTTACGACATGGGAGACAATATTTTGATCGAGGTCGCCGACGATGGAATTGGGATTGATGAAGAGGATTTACTCCGCATTTACGAACGGTTTTACAGGGTTGACAAAAGTCGTTCGAGACATGCTGGTGGTTCAGGACTTGGACTGTCGATTGTCAAGCACATCGTAGAAGCCCATGGTGGAAACCTCCATGTTCGTTCAACGTTAGGCAAAGGAACCACCTTCAGCTTTACCCTACAAAAAGCACCCCAAGCAAAAACTTAACATTGTCTTAACCTAGAATTCATAAAGCTTGAAAACTTTTAAAGGACCTTGCGCTCGAATTATTTAAGAAGACATGGTAGCTTTATTTACGACAATCGGATTTATCCTCGCAGGATACTCAGTAATTGCAAATGACAGTGTTCAAACACTCGGAACCTGGATCGCTTCAAACAGAGAACGGTTTAAGTGGTGGCAACTTTGGATTGCAGCTTCCAGTGTGCTTATTGTGACGCTTGTCTATGGATGGTACACAGGAGATGGAGATATTTCTTTCGGTCGTCTCTCAAAGATTCCATACATAGAACCACAATGGTACCACGCCATGGCACCTCTCGCTTTGGTAGTCCTTACGCGGAAAGGAATTCCTGTTTCTACTTCATTCCTCGTTCTCTCAGCATTCGCATCCACGTTCGTTCTGGAAAAAATGCTCATGAAGAGTATGCTGGGTTATGGACTGGCGGCACTCGTGGCTTATGTCCTTTGGCTTGTTGTGGCACGTGTGGTCGATGAAAAAGAAGACATCAGTGACAAATACAAGCCCTTCTGGAGAACATTCCAGTGGTTCAGTACAGGTTTCCTTTGGTACACATGGCTTTCGCATGATGTCGCAAACATCGCTGTTTTCCTCCCTCGCCAATTAGAGTCTTGGCAACTCATCCTCATTATTGTCTTTTTCGTTGGTGGTTTGGCAAATATTTTCTACAGTAAAGGAGGTAAAATTCAGCAAATCGTTCTCGACAAACAGAGCACCAAATACGTGAGATCTGCAACCTTAATTGACCTAGCCTACGCCTTTCTTTTACTTTATTTCAAACAAATGAATGAAATACCTATGTCTACAACATGGGTGTTTGTAGGTCTTCTTTGTGGCCGTGAGCTTGCGCTTAATACAGGACTGACCAAAAAGGGCAACATTAAAATGATTTTCCCTATTGTGGCAAAGGATTTCCTCAAGCTTATGGTGGGACTGATCGTGAGTGTGACAATCGTACTCTTAATTCACTACGGAACAGACCAAAAAGAATTAAATCAAGCTGCTTCTGAAAAATTAGAATTAACCAAATCTAATGAAAGCGACATGCTTGACAACGAATCAGAAGTGACTACTCAAGATACGATTAAGTATAATTCTATAGAGACACCCGATACAATACAAAAGTAAATTGAAGAGACTCGGGTTTTTAGACAGATATCTCACGCTTTGGATATTTCTCGCCATGGCTTTTGGTGTTGTTCTGGGAGCCTACGTTCCAGGGGTATCGGATTCTATCGACCTTATCGCATACAAGGGAATAAACATCCCGATTGCAATCGGTCTCATTGTGATGATGTACCCACCTCTTGCAAAAGTGGATTACCGAACCCTTCCCGTCGTTCTGAAAGATAAAAAACTACTCTCACTTTCACTTATACTCAACTGGATAGTCGGTCCACTTTTCATGTTTTTCTTGGCCGCATATTTCTTAAGCGACCGACCAGAATTGATGACTGGTGTTGTACTTATAGGTCTTGCAAGATGCATTGCTATGGTTCTTGTTTGGAATGACCTGGCTGATGGAGACAGTACCTATGGGGCAGCTTTGGTGGCTTTAAACTCACTTTTCCAAGTCTTCACATTCAGTTTTTATGCGTGGTTTTTCCTGACCATTTTACCAACTTGGATGGGCATGGATCGGATTCTTATTGACGTCCCATTCACGATGGTTGCAAAGAACGTCGGCATCTATCTCGGTATCCCTTTTTTACTTGGGATTGGAGGCCGCGCTGTTCTCATCCGTTTAAGAGGATTGTTATGGTATACTGACACGTACCTCCCACAGATCGGACCGCTCACATTAATTTCACTCCTGTTCACAATCGTTTTGATGTTCAGTCTTCAGGGTGCACGAATTTTAGGCCAAACCTCTGACGTTCTTCTCGTTTCCATCCCCCTCCTTCTCTACTTTTTCGGGATGTGGTTACTCAGTTATTACGCAGGGCGTAAATTGGGTGCTGATGAACCTAGAAATCGCGCGGTTGCCTTCACTGCAGCCGGAAACAACTTTGAGCTTGCGATCGCGGTAGCAATCGGTGTCTTTGGTCTACACTCCTCAGAGGCATTTGTAGGGGTTATAGGGCCATTAATTGAGGTTCCCGCCCTCCTGCTCCTTGTTCAGCTTTCAAAACGACTCACAAGGTATAAAGCCTGATTGCGTTTATTGTTGTAACATTCCTGTCCCAGCGCCATTGACAAAAGGGTTTGATGCGCGTTCTTTCCCGATAGAAGTAGGTCCACCATGACCGGGATATACAATGTAATCATCTTCTAAACTGAATAACTGTTCGGTGATACTTCGCGCAAGAACATCCGGATTTCCGCCTGGAAGATCCGTACGTCCAATACTTCCCTCAAAGAGAACATCACCGCCTACAACGAATTTTTGCGCATGGCAAACAAAAACCACATGCCCCTTGCTATGTCCAGGGGCCAATCGAATCTCAAGTTGCATGTCTCCACACGCGATCTCGGCTCCTTGACCACCCAAGTCCTCTCCCCGTGTGGGCAGCTCATCCATATCCACCCCATAAAGCTTGGCCGAAATAGGTGCCTGAGTCCAGGTCGATTCATCAGTGGGATGTAATCTGGGTCCACAGCCAAATTTATCTGACACCCAAGCAGTACCCATCACGTGGTCTAAATGCGCATGCGTCAGTAAGCACTGTGTGACGGTTACGCCAAGTTTTTGACAAGCCTCCTCAAACTGTAATCTCTCTGATTGAGAGCTCATTCCAGGATCAAAGACAGTGGCTTCGCCATTGCCGTGATCTAGTAAATAGGTTTGCTCACTAAAAGCATTAAATCTGAAGGAGTGAAGATGGTTCATGAAATATAAAGAGAATGATCTATTTAGGGCGTAATTTCGGGAAGCATGCCTACAAATCTCACATCTAAATTGACGATTCTCCTATTTGGAGCGTTAATGATTTGCAACCAGACAGTTAACGCTCAATTTTACGATGGGTTACAAGTAGAGTATGGAAAGAATCGAATACAATACAGGGATTTTATCTGGCAATATCACACTGAGGGGCACTTTGAAATTTACTATTATCAAGGTGGTCAAGAACTCGCTGGAGCAATTGCTGGTATTGTAGAGGCAACTGCCAAGGAATTGAAACCCTATTTCGGGAACAAATTAGAAGGGCCCATTCAAATCCTTGTCTACAATAACATCGCTGAATTTCGACAAAGTAATCTGGGTGTTCTGTCCATGGAAGAAGAGGCTTTAAACATCGGCGGGACTGCAAAAATTATTGGGAATAAGCTCTTTTTATATGGGCGAGGTGACCGGGCTGGTTTAGAAAGAGATCTAAAGGGTGGGTTGGCAAAAATCGCGCTTCAACAAACGATTTATAGTGGCAGTTGGAAAGATGCTCTAAAAAACTCGAGCATGTTGCAAATTCCTGAGTGGTTTGAGGAGGGGCTTGTAAGCCATCTATCGTGGCAAAAATCAGCCCGTGCCAACATGTATGCATTTGATGCAGCCAGATCTGGTGCGCTCACAAACATTGACCGCAGTGAAGGGGATGAAGCAGGAGAACTCGGAAGTGCAGTTTGGGATTACATCGCCAATGTCTATGGCGTTCCTGCGATTGCGAATGTTTTATATATGATACGAATAAGTCGAAGCGTTGAGGGGGGATTCAGGTTCGCAACTGGTTTAAGTTTACCTCAACTCATGTCCGAAGCAAGCGATTATCACAAACGACAAACCCCCATTAACTATGACATAGACCTTCCGTCAAACAGTGGTCGGAAAAATGTCCGCGCTGCATTAAAAGATGGAGGAGATATTCCTTTCAAGCTCAAGAAGCAATATGATTATCTCTCCATAAGTCAATCCCCAGATGGATCGAATTTTGCATTCATCACTGACGAAAGAGGACAGTGGAGGGTATGGACTTGCACAACGGATGAAGGGGGTAAAGTGGTCAGGAGAGCCAAGCATGGACATAAACTAGATCGGTTAAAAAGTGATCTGTTACCCTTAATTGCTTGGCATCCCGATGGAACTCAATTTACGTATTGCATCACACAAAAGGGCCAACCAGTTCTTGTGACCATCCGATTAGACGATAAAAAAGCCATTGAAAAAGAATTGTTCAAGATAGACGAAGTGCTCTCTATGGACTATGCCCCTGACGGAAGAAGCATTGTTTTTTCTGGAATGACAAATGGTAGATCTGATCTCTATATCTACCGAATTATTGGAAATCTACAAGAACCACTTTGGAAAGATCGGTTTGATGATTTAAATCCAAGATATACCGCGAGCGGGAAATCAATCATTTTTTCTTCAAACAGAAGTGATGAAATCCTTCGTGATGACAGAGAGAACATTCCTTTTTCAGCGCCCTTGGATTTATTCCTATGCCATTTAGATGGCGATGAACCTCGATTAGAACGACTCGTCAGCACACCTAACATAGATGAGCGATTTCCAATACCACTTCCAAATGACGAATTTATCTACCTGTCGGAGTACCCTGGGGGACGGCAAGAATACAATTGGGGATGGGCCGACAGCACCATTCTGAGTATAGACACCGTCATTAAGTACAGATATTTTTTCGACACCCGAGTCCTTAAAGATCTGGATATTCCCATTTTAAGTATGCATTGCGACACTGCAAATGGGATGTGTTATGGTTTGACTGAAATCTTTCAGCACGCATATAGAACCAAACTTGGGAATATGCCCAAAACGGCGCAAAGATCATCTGAAAAATTCCAATCCATAAGAGGTTTAGAGGATGAAAGTGGATTACAAGATTTCGTGTCCCCAGATTGGTCAACGACATATGAAGATACCGAAGCAGACATCAGAGAATATCAATTTGAATTCGAGAAGCGACTCGAAAAAACAAAAAGTAAAAATCTTGCACAAGAACCTGTGAATGTGATTGTGAAATCATCAACAACGCTCAAACCAAAAAACTACAGATTAAATTACGCCCTGCAAAAACTGCAAAGCCAAGTGAGTAATGCCTTTCGTTCTCAGTTCTACAGAACATACGACGGGTCCGTCTCTTCCCTGCCGGGATTAGGAAATGCCTCAGAGATTCGAATTTGCGACTTGTTTGAAGACAAGCATATTATTGGTGGATATAACATCTCTACAAATCTAAATAACAGCATGATAGGCGTCGCCTACTATAACCTAGAAGGCAGAGTTGATAAAATGTTCTCCATCCAACGTCAAGGAACAACTTCATTTGAACCGAATAGTTTTAATCTTGTGGAAAGCCAATCACATTTTGCCCGATATCGCTTTTCATATCCATTAGATGAGGTCAGAAGCTTTCGGGCTGGAATAGGTATTCGGCTTGACAGAGCTGTGACACAAGGCACTGAAATGTTCAGTTTAACAACCCCAAATCGATGGACAGAACAAGTCGGTCTAACTGTAGCATGGGTTCATGATGACACGAGAATTCCTACACTTAATATTCGAGAAGGATTACGTGCAAAAGTTTGGGCTGAATACTATCTAGATGGATTTGATAGCAGCTTCGGAACCGTCGGATTTGATGTGCGGAGATATTTTAAAATATATGCAAACGCAATATTTGGAATCAGGGCCGCAGGCAATTGGTCGATTGGAGAAAAGAAATTACTTCACCTTTTAGGTGGGACAGACAATAGCCTCGTGACCGCCCGCAACAATAACGCATCCCCAATTGATCAAAACCAAGCGTATACATACCAAACGAACATTACACCTCTCAGAGGATTTGCAAACAACGCACGAAACGGGACGAACGCTATGATCATAAATGCAGAAATACGCATCCCTGTTTGGAGCACTGTTTTTTCTGAACCCGCAAAATCGGACTTACTGAGACATCTTCAGGTGATTTTTTTCTCTGACATCGGTTCTGCATGGGTCGGAGCGCATCCATATTCCGAAGAAAACACATTTAATACGACCACATTTGAAAACAACCCGATTACGGTAACGATAGATAACAATAGTGAACCCATCGTTTACGACTTTGGGTTTGGAGTAAGGTCACGCCTACTGGGATACTGGATGTGTGCGGATTGGGGATGGGGCGTTGACAATGGCATGATGATGCCCAAACGATTCACCTTAAGTCTAAATTTTGATTTCTAAATAAGACTTTAATAAATTAGCCACCCATGGAACTCTCCACTTTATTTATTCTACTTACAATCGGCGTTTTAGCGGGCATTGCTAGTGGATTTGTGGGGATCGGTGGCGGGTTAATTATTGTGCCTGCATTGATATACTTCTTGGATTTAGACCAACACACACCGCAGGGGACCTCACTGGCCCTCATGCTCCCCCCTATTGGAATCATGGCTGCAATGCAATACCACAGTGAGGAACATGTTGAATGGACGTATTCTGCGATCATTGCAGTGACATTTATTTTGGGTGCATGGCTGGGCAGTAAGTGGTCGCTAAAGCTTCCAGCATCTATGGTCCGATTGGTTTTTTCAGGAATTCTTTTTTACGCTGCGATAGGCATGTCGGCAAAGGCCTTTCGAGAAATTTTCCCAGGAAATGGAACTTAAAAACACACGTTTGGCGGATCTTTTTAAATCCGCTGCTGAAAGCCTGGTCCCGCAACTTTCTATTTGGAGAAGACATCTTCATTCTCATCCTGAACTCTCATATGAGGAGTATGAAACAATGAAATATGTCTCAGGGGAATTAGATAAAATGGGAGTCACCCACACAGCGGGTGTTGCGGATACAGGTATCGTTGCCACCATTGAAAGCAATGATCCCACATCACGTTTTATGGCGCTGCGTGCAGATTTAGATGCTTTACCTATTCAAGAACTCAACGATGTTCCGTATGCTTCTTGTAACCCCGGAGTGATGCATGCGTGTGGACACGACGTTCATACAACATCTCTTCTAGGTGCTGCTCACATACTCTCAAAAAACAAAGACCAATGGAAGGGAACAGTGCGGTTAATCTTCCAACCTGGAGAAGAACAGCTGCCCGGCGGAGCCTCCCTCATGGTGGCAGAAGGCGTCCTGAAAAACCCTGTGCCATCTCATATTCTTGGTTCTCATGTGTTCCCTGAACTCCCTGCAGGACATGTAGGGATGCGTCCAGGAACGTATATGGCATCCGCTGATGAAATCCACCTTACCATTGTCGGAAAGGGTGGCCATGCTGCGCTCCCTGAAAATCAGTCAAATCCACTCATTGTGGCATCAGAAATAATTTTGGCGCTGGAAAAGTTCATGAATGAACGGCCAGACCCGAGCATCAAGACAGTGCTTGCATTTGGATTTATTGAAGGATTGGGTGCGACAAATGTCATCCCCAACGAGGTTCATCTTAAGGGAACATTCAGATCACTTAACGAAACATGGAGATATGAAGTTCATAAGAAAATAAAATGCATTGTAGAAGAAATATGCCAGAAAAGAGACGCTAAAGCTGACCTAAGAATACCTGTTGGATACCCGAGTGTTTATAATGATCCAGATTTAACCGCAAGGATGAAATCAAGTGCCATTGCATTCTTGGGAGAGGAGAAGGTGCACGATCTTCCTGTGCGCATGACCGCGGAGGATTTCAGCTTCTACGCGAGAGAAATCCCTGGTTGTTTCTATAGAATTGGCACGTCTAGCCCCATTTCTGATTTGGGACATCGTGGACTCCACACACCTTATTTTGATGTCGATGAAGACGCTTTAAAACTGGGCGCTGGACTTATGGCTTTTGCCGCAGCTACGACTTAACGAAGATTAGTTCGCGACGTCACTTAGAAACTTGACCCGCATCAATCTCAGTTCATCCTCAGAATAGGTTCCCTCATATTCAACCAATGCTGAGTCAATCCCTTCGTCTTCTGTTTCACTATAAAATTCAAAGAGTTCCTCCACGCAATCTTCATCCATAGACTCCTCAATGAGGTGGTCGATATTGACTTTTGTTCCTGCAGCAACGATTTGTTCTATTTCACTAAACACTTCTTGTCGTGTCAAATTCGTTCGAGCTGCCATGTCATCAAGATTCATCTTTCTGTCAATTTGTTGAATAATTGAAACCTTGTTGGAAGATTTATTTGAGGAAGTCCTCACAAGCAAATCTTCTGCGCGCTCAATGTCATTCTCCTTGACATATGTAGAAATGAGTTCTAAAAACTGAGTACCAAATTTTGTTGCCTTACCTGCTCCAACTCCCGTAATCCGAAGCAACTCATCTTCCTTGATTGGATAGTGAATTGCCATTTCGTCCAGTGACACATCTTGAAAAATAACGTAAGGCGGTAAATTCTTTTCGTCAGCGATGTCCTTTCTCAGGGTGACGAGCATCTTTCTAAGTGTCGCATCTGCAACCCCTCCCTGACCTCTTCGGGTTTGGACCATTGTGTCTACAGTGTCTACATCTCTGTAATCTCTTTCTTCTGAGAGCATCACAGACTTGGGATTCATAAGGAAATCTCGGCCCTTATCCGTAATCTTTAAAACGCCATACTTCTCAATTTCTTTCTTCAAGAATCCAAAAACAATCGCCTGACGTATTATGCCGTTCCAATATCTGTCGGACTTCTCTTTACCCCGTTCCCAAAATGAACTTTTATCACCATCGTAATCATCTACCTCTCTGTTGTGCTCACCGATAAGAATCGCTGAAATAAATTGCATTTTATGAGCCTCTTTATGCTCCAGCGCGGCACTAATGACCATATGAATTTCCTCCTGCCCATCGTATTGAGGCTTTGGATATCTCATATTGTCGCAATTTTCTGCGCCGGGTCCATTTACTTCATCAAATTCCTCACCGAAATAGTGTAGCAAGAATTTTCGACGAGACACAGATGTTTCAGCATAGGCCATGACTTCTTGTAAAAGTTGAGAGCCAATCTCCTGCTCAGCAATAGGTTTTCCCTGTAAAAACTTTTCAAGCTTTTCGATATCCTTGTGGCTGTAGAAAGCAATACAATTTCCTTCTCCTCCGTCACGACCCGCACGTCCTGTTTCTTGGTAGTAGCTTTCTAAACTTTTAGGGATATCATAATGTATGACCGATCTCACGTCTGGTTTATCTATGCCCATTCCGAAAGCAATCGTCGCAACTATAATATCCACATCTTGCATGAGAAACTGATCCTGTATTCGGCTTCTCGTTTTAGAATCTTTTCCTGCGTGATAAGGCAGCGCCTTAATCCCATTTACAGATAGTGTTTCTGCAATTTGTTCGACTTTCTTTCTACTCAAACAGTATATAATACCGCTTTTGCCTTTGTTATTTAAGCTGTACTGAACAATCTGCTTTAGTGCATCTTTTTTAGGTCGCACTTCATAATAAAGGTTGTCCCTGTTAAAGGATGACTTGATTAAAGTTGCATCGACCATTTGAAGGTTCTTCTGAATATCTTGTTGAACCTTGGGTGTCGCAGTTGCTGTGAGTGCAATGATAGGCACATCGGCAATTTGTTTGATGATGGGGCGAATACGTCTATACTCAGGGCGAAAGTCGTGCCCCCATTCAGAAATACAGTGTGCTTCATCAACCGCAACGAAACTGATCGTTACAGATTTTAAAAACTCAATGTTGCTCTCTTTTGTGAGGGTTTCCGGGGCTACATAAAGCAACTTTGTTTTCCCTGATACGACGTCTGTCCTTACTTGCTCAGCTTCAGACTTGTTTAAAGATGAATTTAGAAAATGAGTGATGGCTGGGTCTTCGTGATTCCCTCGCATGGCATCCACTTGATTTTTCATCAAAGCGATGAGTGGAGACACGACAATCGCCACACCCTCTAGCATTAAGGCTGGCAGCTGATAACACATAGACTTTCCTCCACCTGTAGGCATAATAACAAAGGTGTCTTTCCCGTTGAGGACACTTTGGATTGCAGTTTCTTGCTCCCCTTTGAATTCATTAAATCCAAAATATGTTTGTAAAGCGCTTAGTGGCGATTCATCAATCAGGCTCATCGATGTTTAAATTTGCTCATTATAAAGATAAGCAGATTAACCTATTTTGCAACCATAAATTTATATATGGGCCATAAAAATTTAAATACATCCGCTTCAGAGGCGTCAATCCTACAGCGAGGCACACAAACGCTTCGTCTAGAAGCTGATGCGATCAATCGCCTCGCAGACCAGCTAGGCACTCCTTTTGTTGATGTAATTAACCTCATTCTTAAGACCTCTGGACGGGTCGTTTTAACAGGTGTAGGCAAAAGTGCGGATGTGGGCAGAAAAATTGTCGCTACCCTTAATTCGACGGGTTCACCCGCCCTTTTTGTCCATGCAGGAGATGCAGTCCACGGGGATTTAGGGGGAATCCAAGAGGGAGATATCGTGGTATGTCTCTCAAAAAGTGGAAGAAGTGCAGAAATGATCGCTTTGGCGCCTTTGTTAAAACAACATGGCCATACAATTGTGGGAGTCACAGGATCTTCGGACTCGCCACTCGCAAATCAATCCGACATCGTCTTGATCGCTGGGGGTGATGCCGAAGCTTGTCCATATAACCTTGCTCCCACGACAAGCACAGCTGTGCAGATGGCGTTGGGCGATGCGTTGGCGATGTGCCTTATGGAAGCCAAGGGGTTTGGTGCGGACGATTTTGCGAAATTTCATCCTGGAGGTGCACTCGGAAGACGTCTTACAGTTAGGCTGATCGATCTTATTGATTCCGAAAGAAAACCTTCTGTCAGATTTGACTCTCAGATACAAGATGTCCTTCTGTCCATGACAGCAGGCAGATATGGAGCGACTGCAGTGGTGGACTCAGAATCCAACATTGTTGGAATCATCACTGATGGAGACTTAAGAAGAGCACTCGTAGAAGGCAATGCGGTCAATTCAACAGCTGAGAAGATCATGACGCCGAAACCATTTGCGATGATTGGAACCGAACTCGCAGCACATGCTGCAAAAATGATAGAGAACAAAGGAATATCACAGGTCATCGTTACACATGAAAATGGGGGGTACATAGGAATGGTTCATTTGCACGATCTTGTAAGAGAAGGCGTCACGCAAACAACAACGAAATGAGCCCGCTCGATCAAGAACTACCCAACGAGAAAGAAATGGGCTTTCTCGAACATCTAGAAGAGGTCAGAAAGAGATTATTCTATTCCGCAATGGCAATCTTCGCAGGCGCTACATTTTTATTCATTCAAAAAGACTGGTTATTCAATACTGTTCTTTTTGGGCCTAGAAATGAGAACTTCTTCAGCTTCAGGGCTTGGTGTAAACTTTCTGAACTCATCGGAGCAGGAGATAAACTATGCGTAAAAGACATCTCTTACGAACTTATAAATACAACAATGATGGGCAACTTCACCGCCCACATGATCGTCTCACTCATCGGAGGCGCCATCCTTGCGTTCCCATTTTTAACGATACAATTGTGGGCCTTTGTAAAACCCGCACTTAAAGCGCCAGAAAAAAAGGCGGCAAGAGGTGCTGCAGCAGCATCTTCAACACTGTTTTTCATGGGTGTGGCATTTGGGTATTGGGGAATCGTGCCGCTTTCACTACAATTCCTTGGACATTATGAACTCGGAGATTCAATTGCGGGAACAGATGTCGCCCATAGAATAGGCGTGATGTCATATGTGAAGACGGTGGCGACCATTTCTTTCTCATCAGGTCTGATTTTCCAATTGCCAGTCTTGATATTCTTTCTTGCACGGGCAGGGATTGTGACACCGAAAGGCCTGAAAAAGTATCGCAGACATGCACTTGTGGGAATCCTTGTATTGTCTGCCATTATCACTCCGCCAGATGTCACGAGCCAAGTCATGGTCTCTATGCCGGTCCTTGCACTCTATGAATTAGGCATCGTTATCGCACGAAGAGAAGAGAAAAGAAGAAAAAAGAAATACAATCAGATTTGAAGTATTTTTTTCTAAGTCTCACTCTTGTTGTATGTCAATTAGGTGTTTTGAGTCAAACCACCTTGGTGTCAGGTCATGTTTTTGATGGAGAAACTGGACAACCTCTGCCATACGTAAATGTGAGTTTTGCAGGCACGTCTATCGGCACGATGACGAACACAAAGGGCCGTTATGAGCTCACAAGTGAAAAAAAAGTAAATAGAATCGTTGTCTCATTCATGGGGTATGCCTCTCAGAGCATTTCTATTCAAAAACAAGTCAAACAAAAGATTGATATCGCACTTGAACCCAGGAGTATCGCGCTTGAAGCCGCAGAGGTAAGACCAGACAAAAAGAAGCAAAATCCCGCAAAACCCCTTATGCAAAGAGTCGCAGATGCAAAGCCCGGCAACGACCCCTCAAACATTTCTGCGGTAAGTTATAACTATCATGAAAGACTACAAATTGACCTTAATGACATTCCTGAAAAGTTGCCTGCACGCAAGTTCTGGGGCGCTTTCGGGTGGGTCTGGGACCATCTAGATTCCAGCGACGTACGCATCTCTCTTCCAACATTTTTGTCAGAATCAATTGGGACAAAAAGATCTCAAAAAAAGCCTCAGAGAGCAGAACAAAGAGTCGAAGCTGCGAGGGCCACTTGGCTTTCCGACGGTGAAAGTTCGTCAAGTGTAAGTGCTGAATTCATCAATATCAACCTTTACGAGAACCAGCTTCTCCTTCTTGACAAAGCCTTCACCAGCCCTTTACACGACAGGGGGAGTCTCCACTACAGATACTACATTCTTGACACGCTAGAGATGAATGAAAGACCTACATTTCACATGGCTTTTGTCCCCAGAAGAAGAGGTGAATTGACCTTTGAGGGTGAATTGTGGATTGATACTTTATCTCTTGCATTGAGCAAGGTAGAAGCCAAAATCAGTGAGGGTGCGAATCTGAATTTCGTTCGGGCGTTGAGATGGAGTCAAGAGTATACACTCATTGACGGAAATTGGATCATCATCAAACAAGAAGATATTATTGACCTCTCCATGACCGGGTCGAGTATGGGGATGTACGTCAGGGGGACGCGAGTCAACACAAATTTCGAATTTGCAAAGGAGTGGCCAGACTCTGTTTGGTCTTCAAGAAGGGATTTAAGTTTTGAGAAAGGGAGCAATGAAATGTTGGAAAAGGAATGGGTTTTGAAGAGACCCGAGCCATTGTTGGAAAAAGAGACCAACATATACTGGATGGCCGATACTGTTCAATCTATGATACAGTATAAATTAATCAAGGGGTTTTTATATGGACTAGGCTCTGGAAATGTGAAGTTGGGGAAAATCGAACTGGGCCCATGGTATTACGCTTACTCAACCAACCCCATTGAAGGCAACAGATTCAGGCTGGGAGTAGAAACCAGCAATGATTTCAGCAGAACATTTCTACCTAAAGTGTTCTTGGCTTATGGATCGAAAGATGAAATTTTTAAGTACGGGGGAGAACTTACTTGGCTTCAAAGTAAAATACCGCGTATAGAATGGTACGCATCACATTCAAAAGATCTTGAACAATTTGGGATGTTAAGCTTTTTTAATCAAGGTAATGTCTTTAATTCCGCACTTTCAGTTGAAGGGGGCGCAGTAAATTTAACAGAAGTGGTGAAAACCGAGGCGAGCTTTCTCGCTGAGTTTGGATCAGGTTGGTCAACGTTTGTAGAACTTCGACACCGAGATATTACTGCAAGAGGTGAACTTGAATTTCCTTTGCCTGAAAATCCAGAGGGAAATAAAGTGTTAATTACTGCCGAAAGCACTTTTCAGTTGAGATATGCCCATTCTGAGAAATTTGTCAGCGGTGCATTCAATCGCGTTTCTCTGGGGTCACGATTTCCTATCATCACTGCTTCGACGACACAGGCCTGGAAAAATATTGCTGGGAGCCAGTATCGATACGGAAGGTACACATTGGAACTTGAGGGGAAACTCAGATTTGGCCCACTGGGAAGAGTGAGATGGAATACAAATACGGGCACCTACTCTGGAACCGCACCATTTGCGCTTATGGAACTTCAACCAGCGAATGAAACTG
>CAJXHE010000030.1 GCA_913051865.1 uncultured Flavobacteriales bacterium | reverse complement strand
GGATCCAATCCAGATGGGCGCAGACGCTGCCACCCCCCCCATCTCTGAGATCATTGTTGCCCAGGCCACGCGCAATCCACGAATGGCCGCAACCGTTGATATCACATCCGTGGTAGAAGCGATTCTAATGGTACATCTTCGCGCGGCATCTTCTACGGTATACCCCTGCTTCACCATGGTCGCTATCCCCCACTTCGCAGCAGACAAGGAAAGTGACAATGCGTCAACTGGAAGCATTCCTCTGTCTTGCCAAACCGATGCATCCACGCCCCAGGTCGAAAACCTTTTAAACGCAACTCCCCATGCTTCGACATGACGTAAAAAGAATGCGGAGTCTGCGGGAATCCCCCTTCCAACATCCCAAGTCGAAGACCCTCTGACATCTACATTGCCTGCCCATGCAGATACCGCTCTCAAAGCACCCACCGTCTCATACCCGTCCACATGTAGTGCCACCATCTCAGGACTTACATCTGCAAGAATTTCTCGCATGGCATCCCCATCTGCAAGATCAGCATCTGTCCTGACAGCTTCCACTCCGTGAGTAAGACCTTGCATAAGGTGTTTCTTGTCTGCGAAGCATTGTTGAATTTCCCATGAATTACCCAAATCATCTCTTAAAGAACTGGGACTTGAAGGAATAGAAATGGGTGATTGCTTCAATGCATCATCAACCATTAAAGGCAAAGGCATCCCGTCAAATCTTTCACGACCTATCGAATCCACAGACGCCCCCTTCAAAGATGCTTCTGCTTTTTCTTTCCACATGTTGAATGTGGTTTCCGCGAAATCTTTTATTTCCTTACCTTTTTTCACACCCCAAAAATACACAAGCAATGTGGGTTAAAGGTTAGATTTGTCACATGCGTTTCTCTTCACCTCCTAAACCAGACCTCTGTAAGGCTATTTTCCTAGACAGAGATGGGGTCATCAACCATGACCCAGGAGACTATACAAGGTGTCTCGCGGAATTCTCAATACTGCCTACAGCACTCGAGGCGCTCAGAACCCTCGCAGAAAAAGGCTATGTCTTTATTCTCATCACGAATCAAGGCGGGATTGCGAAAGGCATTTACTCTCACGATGCGGTCAATGAAATACACAATTATCTGCGCAAAATTTGCATTGACAACGGCACCCCACTTACCGACATTTACTACAGTCCACACCACGAAATCACTGGCCTTTCATTAAGTCGTAAGCCCGGATCGATGATGGTGGAGCGTGCAATCGCACGCTACAATATCAACCCCGCAGAATCGTGGATGATCGGTGACAAACAACGGGATTTGGATTGCGCATCCGTTTTAGGTGTTCAAGGGATACTTATACCGACAAATGGTGCGTTAATGGATTACATACATGCGATAGCATAACTCAAATGCAAAACAAGCATCAATATCTATACAACGGACAACAAACGGATCCGAGCAGCATCCCTAACGGATTTGACTCTAGAGCGTTTCTATACGCAGATGGTTTTTTTGAGTCCATGCTCGTCGTCAACAATACAATTCCGCTCTTTGACCTTCATTATGGCAGAATTTCAGCAAGTTTGTCCGCATATAAAATCACGCCAAAGGAAAACCTCTCCGCTTCGGTCTTGCGAGAACATCTTTTATCACTGGCGAACACTACCGGTTTAAGCAACTGCGCCAGAATCAGGCTTACGGTTTTCAGAAGCAACCAAGGGGGAGGGAAATATACACCCGCATCACACGAAGCGGAATGGATTGCCCACATCGAACGGAATGATCACGTCGGTTTTAAGCTGAATGAAAAAGGGATTGCGATCAGCATCTTTGAAGATTTGAAGAAAAACCCAAGTGAATTCTCAATGTTCAAGAACATTGACGCTCAGATTTACATCCAAGCAGCAATTTATGCTCAGGAGAAAAACATCGGAGATGTGCTGATTTTAAATTCTGACGATAACATTATTGAGGCGACGTCATCAAATGTATTTCTTGTGAGTGGTGGTGAGCTCTATACCCCCAAGCTCTCGTCTGGACCCGTAGGTGGCGTGATGAGAGCGACAGTCATAAACATCGCAATAAGCCTTGGCATTAAAGTCTTTGAATGCAATCTCACTCCCCAAGAACTTCTAAAGGCAGATGAGGTGTTTTTGACAAATGCAGTTGAGGGTATCAAGTGGGTTTCCAGTTACAGAACGAAACGTTATTTCAACAAGACTGCAACTAAATTACTCGACGCATTAAACGCAAGCATCAGTGAAACCTCAGTTTTGTAAAACCCTCGGATCGAGAAAGCCATAGAGCAAATCAACTGCGACATTGACGAGAACGAAGATGGTTGCAATGACGAGCGTACATCCCATCACCACGGGCAAATCACCTCTCTCTAAGGCATTGAACATCAAAAGTCCCATGCCTTTCCATCCAAATACAAACTCAACAAATACTGCGCCGGCGAGCATCGACGCGAACCATCCACTCGTCGCTGTAAGCACAGGATTCAGCGCATTTCTCAACACGTGTTTGAACAGAATGCGCGATGAAGAAAGTCCCTTTGCGCGCGCTGTCCGAATGTAGGGCTGCGCTAAAACCTCAAGAGCCGAATTCCGCGACAACTGAATAATGACCGCCAGGGGACGTATTCCCAACGTAAAGGCGGGAAGGATCAAATGCGCCCAAGCCAGGCGCGGCCCCTCGAATGGGTCGACTGTGATCATCCCTCCTGTCATCGGAAGACCTGTATAGGAATGAAGAAGATATCCAAAGACCCATGCAACGACAATCGCCACCACAAAACTCGGCGCACTCATTCCCAAAGCACAAATAGAAAGAATGAGATCTCCGAAGCGAGCATTGGGAAAAACCGCAAGAGTGAGTCCGATTGAAATCCCGAAAATGGTCGCAAAAAACATCGCCACAAAAGCGAGAATCAAGGTCGCAGGAAGCGCATCTTCTATGGTCTTAATGACAGGTCTGTCGGTAATGTAACTGACGCCAAGGTCGCCTTGAGCAACATTCGACATAAAGTGTAAATAACGTATATGCGTGGGCTTGTCGAGTCCGTGCTTGACTCTGAAGGCCTGAACCACAGACTCGCGTTCGGTTTGACCTGCAAGCTCACGTGCTGGGTCAGGAACAAAGGAAAAGATAAAGAATACAAGGGTAAGCGTGCCTATCAACACCCCAAGTCCTTGGGCCAGTCTCTTTGCCAGAAATTGCACTTATTGTAGCTCTAGATCAGAGAACGCGGGAACATCACGCCAAGACCATTTCTCGACGATTACACCATCTTTCATGAGTACAAGACCCGGGTTGGAACGTATCATAATCTTAAGTTCGATTTGATCGCAAGACAGAAAGCGGTAGGGCGCTGAAAAATCCTCTGAAAATGCCGAGCTGTATTCCGTTCCTGCATTCGTAAGACCATAGAAGTCAACCCCTGCTTCGAGCGCCTCACTTGCGAGTGCATTGAACGCTTCCTGAGCTGGAGCCCCAGCATCGACAGCAGCCTCGAGGTCTTTGGATATATGAAAGAACGTATAGCCTTTCTTTGAAAGCACCGCATCCGTGAGGTCATCACCGTCGGCATTTTCCATAATTAAATCCATAATACGTGGCTCATAGCCTTCTGACACTTTCACCTCTCTCCCATCGTATGTGACAATTTCATAAGTAGAGGTGAATCTTGATTCGTTATAAATCTTTAGGTAGTCGCTACTTAGTACGATTGTATCAACACCTGTCTTCGTGTTTTTAAACGTGTACTCAGTCGCATAGGTAGGCGCTTCTAGCCCCAACTCTTCCGCAGACATCCTGTTTTCGATAATGTTTTCTCCGACAGCATACGCGCGATAATCCTTAAGCGGAAGATGCGTCAGTGTTTTATATTGAATAAGTCCAGCGACAATCATCACTGCAATGGCCATCATCCACTCCACTTTGGGATGGTCTATTCTGCGGCGAACGGCACTGGCTGCGAACAGAAGAAACACGAGGTAAAGAATGGGGAAATTCCAATCTAACATCCAGTAACAGAAAAGAAAGGTCATTAAAATCGCACCTGTATAAATGATGACGGAAGTACGACTGTCATTGAGTTCAATTTTATTTCTGAACGCAGCAATTGTTATGGGGACCACAAAAATGAGGAGGAAAAGATCTTTCAGAAAGCTTTGGTATGCCGTAAGTGGAATCGCATTTCCAAAACAACCACATTCAAGTACACATTGATTTGCGATCTCAATATTTGCACCCAAAGCATCGGTAATCATCTTCGTTCCGAAAGGGTCGCACGTCGCAGTGTACCACGTAAGCCATGTGAAGAAAAGCATCATGCCCAAAGTGAGCACTGAGGTGAGCTTGGGAAGTGCGCCGACAAGCAAGGCGATTCCCAGAAGAACTTCCGCAATACATACAAAGACAGCTATTTCCAGCGCATATGGACTCCAAGCCTCTAAATTCAGAGCACCAGGCTCGAAATACTCTTCGAGCTTGTACATAAATCCCAGTGCGTCATTCGATTTAATTAAACCTGAAACGACAAAAAGAGCGCCGACAAAAGTCCGACTGATGAGCGTGACGCCATTAAAAAATCTGCTTGAATCCATTGTCATTATTTTTCGTTTGATTCCTCATCCATTAAGATAAGCGCGAATAGCGCATAGTTTGCAATATCCATATAGTTCGCATCGACCCCCTCCGAGACAAGTGTCTTTCCGTGGTTGTCTTCAATCTGCTTTACCCTAAGAATTTTCATAAGGATTAAGTCTGTCAGTGAACTCACACGCATGTCTCGCCAAGCTTCGCCATAATCATGATTTTTATTGAGCATCAATGCACGGGTATCATGAGCGGCTTTATGAAACCGCGTATTTGCTTCCTCTGTAGAAAGTTCCAATGGATAACCCTCGGGGATTTCCAATTGAACGAGTGCCATGAGACTGTAATTGACAATTCCGACAAACTCAGGCACGATACCTTCATCTACTTTCGCAACTTTAACTTCTTGTAAAGTTCGAATGCGATTTGCCTTGATGAAAATCTGATCCGTCAGGGAAGATGTGCGAAGAATTCTCCAAGCAGTACCATAATCTGAAGTTTTCTTCTTGAAAAGAGACTCACACTTATGAAGTGCTTTGTCGTATTGTGCGGAAGTGGGTGCGAGTTTGTCCATAGGTTGAATAACTTGCACGAAGTTACAATGAGACAAAGATCCAACATACTGAAATTACGTGAACGATTGAAAAGTTTTCACAATAAAGCAAATGTGGGTGTTTTAGGCATCTTAAACGTGACTCCAGACTCTTTTTTTGATGGAGGACAAAGCTTTTCCGTTGAAAAAGCCATCGCTAAGGCACTGGCTTTGAAAAATGAAGGTGCAGAAATAATAGATCTCGGAGGTCAATCATCTCGGCCTGGCGCATCTTCTGTAGGCGCAAATGAAGAATGGTCTCGCATTGAGCCTGTGCTGAATGGAATCCTTGAAAGAGACCCCACAACACTTATAAGCATCGATACATACAGATCCCAAGTCGCTTACAAAGCAATTACAGCAGGAGCTGCAATGATTAACGACATTTCTGCGGGGTCATTGGACCCAGAGTTGTTAAATGTTGTCGCTGAGGCTGATGTCCCCTACGTACTCATGCATATGCGTGGAAGACCCGACAACATGCAAAACGATCTTGAATACGAAGACGTCGTTCGTGAAGTCTCTGATTTCTTTGTAAAAAAAACGGAAGAACTGTCCGGACTTGGAATTAAAGATGTCATTCTGGACCCCGGGTTTGGCTTCGGAAAAAGCACCGCGGATAATTATGCACTGCTTGCAAACCTTGAGGCGTTCACTGAGCTCAGACAGCCTATACTTGTGGGGACCAGCCGTAAATCTATGATTTATAAAGCGCTAGATGTTGCGCCCTCGGAAGCGCTAAACGGCACAACAGCCACACATGCATGGGCACTAGAAAGAGGCGCCTCCCTCCTTCGATGTCACGATGTGAAGGAAGCGCGTCAAGTTATAGCACTTCATCGCCATCTTTGCACAAGCAAAATGAATCAAAAGTGAACTTTCTACTCGAATCTTGGGAAGCTGTATTGCCGCTTATACAGTTTGGAGCGCGTATGCTAGATTTTATTCTAGTGTTAATCATTGTCCTTTGGCTATACAGACTCACAAAGGGCACCTCAGCCATCCCCGTTTTCATGGGGCTTCTTGCGATATACCTCATATGGAAAGTGGTCTCATGGGCTGGAATGCCAATACTTGCAGAATTGCTTGGTCAATTTATTGGTGTCGGAATTATTGCAATCATCATCGTCTTCCAACAGGAAATCCGACAATTCTTATTTTCAATCGGTGACAGAGCAAATATTGACAAGTCGAAACTCTGGCTCGAAAAGCTTCTTAATCTTCGACACACAGAACGTTCTCCACTGCGTATAGATGAGATTACAATCGCCGTAAAAAAACTGTCTGAACGAAAGGAAGGGGCACTCATCATCCTTCAACGCTTGTCTGACCTTACGCTCCACCTTCAGGGATCTACAAAACTCAACGCAGATATACTCGCGCCATTAATTGAGGCCACGTTTCATAAGGACAACTCAATGCATGATGGAGGCATGTATATCGCAATAGGACGCATTCGCGCTGTTCGGTGTGTTCTTCCTGTCACTAAAAGAACCGACCTTCCGCCAGAACTCGGCATGCGACATCGTGCTGCGCTGGGACTTGCCGAGAAAACAGATGCGCTTGTCATTGTTGTCAGTGAAGAGACCGGCCTCATAAGTATCGCAATGGACGGAAAGCTTCATCGCGGCATTGCAGAACAAGACCTCAACGAAATTCTCGACAAAGAGTTTACGCCAAAAGAGGAAGACGCAATAAAATAAAGTCTAGTTTGGTGCTACGACAAGCTTTTCTGTCGCATTGACAACACCTGACTGAGCATCAATGATGGTGACGATATAAACACCATCCGTGAGTGTTTGTATGTCAAGGTTAAGTCCACTCACTGTTGGAATAGAATTTACCCTCAAGGCTTCACGTCCACTTAGATCGTGGATGACGAGGTCACAATTCACATATGAACCCGAAAGCAGAAGTGATGATGAAGCGGGGTTGGGTGTCAAGCCGAAAGCGGGAAGTTCCAACCCTGAGAATTCTATACTTTCAGGAATAGATGACGCCCTCAGAATAAAGAGTCCATCAAAATTACTCACTGCAATCGACCCGCTTGGGAAATAAGGGTAATTCGACCACGTGCCATCAAACGCGGCGATATCGTCTGCGGGGTACGTATCGAAGTATCCTTGTGGCGTAATCGAGCCATCCTCTAAAATGTTAGATACACGGAGTCCACTTCTGTAATTCGACGCATAAAGAAGTCCGTTGTGCGTATATAGATTGTGATCAATGGCTGTATTCTCTGCTTCGTAGAACCCCACAATGACTGGGTTGTCGAGATCATCGACATTCATCATGTACGTTCGTGTGTTATTTCCGTTATACGACTCATCGAGTTCGTCGTTGAAGTAAAGCATGTGATGGTCATCACTTAACCAACCCTGATGCGTGTAAAAACCATCTTCATAGGTAATTGCTTTGATGAGATATACATCACCCTTATCCTCAGCATTGACAATCTCAATACCGTTTTGGCCATTAAAACAGAAAACAATTTCTTGCCCCTGATAGTCCGTATCCACCCCGTTATAAATCACTGGCTGAACATCGTGAGAATATGCACCATCGTATGAACCGGCGAGAAAGGGAGCCTCAGGATTGCTAACGTCGACAATATGAAGTCCACCATTGAATGTATTCGTACCTACCCCATACACATAATTTGTTTCAGGATTTGCCGCAACATTATGCGCATTACCAAACCCCAAGTAATGTGATGTCGCAGTGATATTGAAAGGGAATCCACTAAGATCAAGCACTTGGGTCAAGTCCAGAATCTGCATGCCATGTAACCCCGCTTCACTGACAATAAACGCATAATCCCCGATCACCTTAATGTCTCTCCAAAGAGATGGCGATGATGCCGTCGGGAGATTCGCGATAAAAGAAGGCGCAAGTGGATCCGTGATTTCAACAACAGACATCCCATCAGAGCGTCCGAAAAGAACGAATTCACGTCCAGATTCTGAATCTACCCAACCCCAACAGTCATTTCCATTGTCTCCGCCACCAACAGATGAAAGGGGGAAATAGGTATAGAGATCATAACCGTCACACGCGTAATCTCCAGCAAAGCCGTTTTCACAAATGGTTTGGGCTGAGAACTCCGTATTGACATTCATTGCAAAAAAAGCAACAAAAAGGATAACACTAGGCTTCATCTATTTAATGATTTAGTTAATAAGGTAATACCACTTTGCAATGTGTCTGTGACAAAAAATTACAGAACTAGTTTAATGCATTCACGTCTGGCAAAAAGTTAAATCTAGAACTGTAGTTTTTCATCTGCGCTGTAAAATTGTCTGGATAGGTGAGTTCAACATTTGAGATCTTACCCTCTGTATCCCGTGTCGCTTCCATCCAAGGGTTAATAAATCCTCCATAAGGAGCGATGCCCAGTGCTTCAGAACGGTCTAACACTTCCTGGTGGAGTTCTTGATCTACTTGCACACCGTATCCTTCGACCAACGCTTTTGCAGCGTCATAGTCTCCTTGAGATTTGATGCGTTGAACCTCTTTCAGCAAATCACCAAACAGTCCTCTAAGCGCGACATAGTCCAATACATCCACATATGTTTTATTGTCTTTTTTATACTTTTTAATCACGCCAGCGTCGAGACCTTTCTCGTAACACCAGTGACTTACCCATGCACGATTTCGCATATGCGACTCTTCAATCACGTCGCCCAATTCGAGACGGCGAATTTGAGTCAACATCCCATTGCGGATATAGCTGTCGTATTCTGCCCGACCGACCTCAAGCGTTTTCATGAGGTCAAGTTCCACAAGCTT
The DNA here is from genome assembly GCA_913051865.1 of uncultured Flavobacteriales bacterium. Taxonomy (GTDB): domain Bacteria; phylum Bacteroidota; class Bacteroidia; order Flavobacteriales_D; family Sanyastnellaceae; genus UBA974. Next base: position 12,278 of record CAJXHE010000030.1, on the reverse strand, counting down.
TTCATCCAATAAGAAATAAAGGGCGACCAAATCAGCACGACCTTCCTCAAGCGTAGAGCTGTACTCCATAATTGTTTCTTTAGGTGTCGCGACTCCCTCTTCTAACTTGCCTGAAGCATGTCCGATCACTTCATGCATCGCGGTGTGAAGTTTTCCGGCCAAATCGCCATGTGCATTCACCCTGAGTTGTTCCGCTTCATCATGCGCAAATTCCCCGAGCATTCCGCCGCCAGAAGCTTGAGCGTATGCACCCACGATATTTCCCAAACTTACAGACTTCGACCCATGAACTTGACGGATCCAATTCGAGTTTGGTAAATTGACGCCAATCGGAGTTGAAGGGGAAGCATCACCCGCTTCACCCGCAACGTTAACAACGTTATAGGTAATCCCTACGACCTCGTCTTTCTTATGCTTTGGGTCAAATGGCATGTGGTCTTCAAACCACTGAGCATTGTCCATCAGCGTCGCCATTCTTTCAGAAGCATCGAAATCCTTGATTTCAACAACTGTTTCGTAAGACCCTGTATATCCGAGTGGATCGTTGTAAACTTCGATAAATCCGTTGATGTAATCTACATCGCCATTGACATCCTTGACCCAGTTAATGTTATACAAAGACCATTTTTCGAGATCACCAGTTTCGTAATATTCAATCAGATGACGCATGGCAGCTGCCTGCTTGTCATTCTCAGTGTAGTTCAGTGCTTCGTTTAACCACTTGATCACTTCAACAATCGCGTCATTGTATAGTCCGCCAAGTTTGTATGTTTCCTCAACAATTTCACCTGCTTTGTTTTTTACAAGACGAGAATTTAATCCATACTCTACAGGACTACGGTCCCCTTCAACTTTAATCGACTCGAAATACGCTTCTGCTTCTTCCGTGGTCACATTCGGGCCATAAAAGTTTACCGAAGATCCTTCTACAAGACCTGTTTCACGATCTAATTCAACCTTTTTTGGTTGAACAGTTGGATCGAGCATCACTGTGCGGATTTCGTCATCACATGTTGTCGAAGTGGATGACAAAAGATGGTCAAAATATGCTGAAGAAAACGCTGGAATGTGCTTCTTGTTCGAGTAGTGGTGGTGTATGCCATTCGAAAACCAGATGCGCTTTAAATACGTCTCAAAACGATTCCACCCTATTGTACCTCGATCCCCGCTGTAGTTATCATGTATAGATTCTAGCATGCGTCGAATACGAAGGTTATAGCGGTTGTTTTGGTCATACATCATGTCACGACCACTGAGGCCTGCCATATTCAGACAGTAAACAAGGGATTGCTGACGTTCAGAGAGCTTCTCCCAACCTGGAACCTGATAGCGCACAATTTTCAGATCTGCAAACTGCTCCGTTTGCCAAACAAAACCCTCTGAATCAGCTTCACTAGCTCCATCTGTAAATGCGGACATATCAAGCTGTTGGAAATCTTCTTCCAGAGGTGTTGAATGACAAGCCGTAAAACATGCAATTGTGATAACCGTTGCCAAAAGAGCAAAAAACGTATTTGAAAAGTATATTTGACGCATTGTATTCTAATTTTATTTGATGGCAAGTTACAATGCTATCTTTGCTCGAAGTACTTATTTCATTGCGTAAAACTTCAATTCTACTTTTAAAAGCATTTCTCGGTCCTTTGGCCGTGACGTTCCCTGTCGCCCTATTCGTTCTTGATATGCAATTTCTTTGGGTTTATGCTGATGAATTCATGGGGAAAGGCATTGAACCTTGGGTGATTTTAAAATTGATCTTTTTTGCCTCAGCCAGGATAGTAAACCTGGCGCTCCCACTAGCGATACTGGTCGCAAGCATTATGGCATTCGGAAATTTGGCTGAAAGAAATGAGTTAACTGCGATGCAATCTGCAGGCATGTCTCTGCTGAATATCTTTCGGCCTTTGATCATACTCATGCTGATCATTTCTGGTGGAGCGCTTTGGTTCTCGAGCAGTGCATGGCCCAGTGCAAACGTCAAATTCAGAGCGTTACTGTACTCTGTGACGCGCCAAAGACCCGCTTTAAATATTCGCCCAGGCGTCTTTTATACAGGGATTGAGGGGTTCGCCATTAGAGTGGAAAGCAAGGACACAAAAGGCACGATGACGGATATCTTAATCCACGATCACCGCAATCAAGAAGAAGGGTCTTCAAGAATAATCAGAGCAGAAAGCGGATCAATGAATCACGACGCCAAGCGTGAAGAACTTGTGATTGAATTATACAATGGAGCGAGTTATGAAGAACAACCCGAAAGCAACGTCAGAAGAAAGGAGAAACTACATCCACACATTATTGCAGCCTTTGAATCTCAAATTTTAAGAATCGATTTGCAGTCTTTAGATTTTGACCTTGCTGATGAAGATTTATTCAAACGATCCTATGAGATGATGTCTCTGCATCAACTTAAGACAGCCACGGATTCACTAGACATAATGGCCGATTTAGAACGGAATGAGATTGTGAAATATGGAAAGCGAGGGGTACGGTGTTTTTCCGATTCTTTGCTTCTTTTAGAACCTAAAAATTCAACACCACCTTTTTTATCTACGTTAACCAGAGTTGAGAGAAACAACACCTTTTCAAAAGCAAAAGAACTCTCGAGGAGGCAGATGAAAGGGATTGAAAATGCCTTGGAAAAAGTCAAAGGAAGAACACTGAGACGAGACAGACATGCGATCGAATGGCACAGGAAATTCATCTTGGCCATCAGTTGTTTGGTCTTGTTTTTTGTGGGCGCATCTATCGGCTCACTCACCAGAAAAGGTGGGCTGGGAATGCCTGTTCTACTCGCAATAGGCGTATTCCTTTCGTATTATATCATATCGATGGTCGGTGAACAAATGGTGAAGTCCGGAACGCTTAGCCCAGATATAGGGATGTGGCTCAGCACAATCATACTTGTCCCATTTGCCATACTACTCACATACATCTCCATCCGAGGAGGCAGACAACACTTAAGCATCCCCCCTTCCATTTTCACATCGTCAAAAAAACAAAGCTGAAAAGATGCGCGTCCTACAACTCTGTCCTAAACCCCCACGCCCAGCTCGTGATGGCGGTTGTTTAGCTATGGATGCAATGACGCTGGGGCTTTTGGCCGACGGTCATTCTGTGAGGGTCCTTGCGATAAGTACCGAGAAACATCCGAATCTCCCTGAACATCATGATTCACATTACAGGACGGCTACTCAATACCATGCTGTTGATGTAAAGACCGCGTTAAATCACGCAAATGCGCTCCGCCATTTAATTGCTGGAGAAAGCTATCATATCGAGCGGTTTCATTCTCCTGACTTCACCCGTGAACTTGATAAGATACTTCGAGATGAAGTGTTTGACGTTGTCATTCTAGAGTCGCTTTTCATGGCGCCATATGAAGAAGCTATTCGTCGCCTCAGTGATGCACGTGTGGTTTTAAGAGCGCACAATGTTGAACATCAAATTTGGCAGGGACTTACACAAGAAACGAGAATGGGACCAAAAAAATGGTACCTCACAAAACTAACGTCACAGCTTAAAAAATATGAAATAACTCACCTGAACAACTTCGATGCAATCGTTCCAATTAGCGAAGGTGACTCCTTAATTTTTAAAGACTTAGGTGCAAAAATCCCGATGCACGTTTCTCCTTTCGGAATGGATTTCGAAAAACGACCAGCTGTAACAAAGTTTACATCTGTTGACCACGTCTTTCATTTGGGATCCATGGACTGGTTGCCCAATATCCAAGGTGTACAGTGGTTGATTGAAGAGGTTTGGCCAAAAGTAAGAGAACAGAATCAGAAAGCAATTCTATTTCTGGCAGGCAGAAACATGCCCGAAAGCTTTAAATCCGACGCTTCATTAGGCATTCAAGTCATCGGAGAAGTAGAAAACACCGCAGAATTTTTAAGACGCAATGGCATCATGACGATTCCTCTTTTAACCGGTTCAGGAATGAGAGTAAAAGCCGTCGAAGGAATGTCCTCGGGGCGACCCACCGTAAGTACAGAAATCGGCGTCGATGGATTGGGGCTGGTTCATGGCGAACATGCATTTGTGGCGAATACGCCTGAAGAATTCGCCAATCACATTCTGTTTTTACTGGAATCTAATGACACCGCAAGTAAAATTGCCCAATCTGGACAAGCATACATTCGAAAAAAGTTTTCAAATAAAAACATCATTTCAGACCTCGTAAAGTTTCTGAAAAAGCTCGTTTAACTCTGTATATTTACGGCATGAAAGTGAATTATCTAATCTCCCAAGCCAAAATACGATTTGCATCGATTTGCATGTGTTTAATCTTGATAGCAACTGGATGTAACACGCCAAATGTTACTGAGGTCAGCTCACATCCTGGCGTCCCAGGATTCGATTGGGGAAATGATCCTTTAGAAGTTACCATTAACGAAGAACAGCTCGTTTCAGGAATCGAAAGAGATACCCTGGATTTAATTGCAAAAGATATGCATACCTATTTTCACACGATGAATACTGGCGATTCAGCGGATTGGGTCACGCATCTTACGCACTTCCCACTCCACAAATTCAGTGACACCGCTTTGCTGAACACGCAGTTTAAAGGTATCTCGCATTGGAAAGAGAAAGGGTTCATCAATCGGATGGGGAAATCTGACATTAAATTTGTGAGTGGCTGGATACAAGAGGATGACCAAATGGTTGCGATTATAGGAAGTGACGTTGACTTTTATATGGATTTCCTCCCAAACTTTGAAGGAAACCCCGAGGGCATGCGCTTTGTGATGGGCGATAAATATGGCAGTGAAAATATCACATATAATTCCTACAATGAATTTGACGAAAATGGGGATTCACTTCAAATCAGAAACTGGCATGCACACGCTTACACGAATCTTTTTGCCATAAGCACATATGACACCTTACATTTCAGTTTCTTGCCTGTCGGCTTTAACAAAGCTGCTTTTGGCACAGATCTGATGGAATCTTCCACCATGCTAACATTGTTGCGTCAATCACGCGAATACAATATCCAGTGATGAGAACAGACAATTGCTATGTCGTAAATGAATGGGACACCCTTAAAAAAGTCATTGTGGGCTCTGCAACCTCATGGGGACCTACCCCATCGGCCGAAGAAGCCGTTGACCCCAAATCAAGAGAGCATATTCTTTCGGGGACCTACCCTACTGAATCTGATGTTCAAAATGAATTGGATGCTTTTGTTAAAATCCTAGAAACCCATGGAGTCCAAGTTCTTAGGCCAAAACCAATTCCAAACCTTAATCAAATATTTACCAGAGACGTCGGAGTGACAATTTGTGACAAATTCATTCGCTCTTCGATGATTCCCGAGAGAACGCCTGAATGGGAAGGAATCAGTAGCCTTTGCTCACACATCACACAAGAAAACACCCTGACACCTCCAGCAGGTGTGAGACTAGAAGGTGGAGACATCATGCCCATGAGTGACGAAATATGGATGGGGTATAGCGAAGACGAAGATTTTAATCGCTATAAAACCTCCAGAACGAATAAAGCGGCCATTGATTGGCTTCAAGAACAATTCCCTCAAGCAAAAATTCGAGCGTTTGAATTATCTAAATCAGATACTGATCCGTTTACCAATGCTTTACATCTTGACTGTTGCATCTGCCCTTTAAGCAAAGGACATGCAATTTTCCATCCACAGGGAATGAAGAATCCTGAAGATATAAGTTGGATACGAAAAAAATACCAAGGAAAACTGATGGAAGTGAATGCAGATGATATGTATAACATGCACTGTAACATATTCAGCATCTCCCCCACGACAATCGTCAGTGAAACAGGGTTCACTGCTGTCAATGCCCAACTTCGAGATTGGGGATATACTGTCATTGAAACCTCCTTTCAAGAGACAGGCAAACTTGAAGGCCTCCTCCGTTGTAGCACTTTGCCCCTTTTACGAGAGAAATGAACGCACAGAGTACACCGAATATCCTGATGGTCAGACCGACAGCATTTAGGATGAATGAAGAAACCGCCGGAAACAATTATTATCAAAAAGTTCTCGACAATGTATCTCCTGAAGACATTATAGATCAAGCACTTGAAGAATTCGATAACATGGTCGACATCCTTCGTTCAGAAGGTGTGAATGTTATCGTTTTTGAGGATGATCCCGAAACGGACACCCCTGACGCTCTTTTCCCAAACAACTGGGTCAGCTTTCACGCAGACGGGCACGTGGGACTTTACCCCATGTTGGCAGAAAACAGACGTCTTGAAAGACGTGAGGACATCTTATTTGACCTACAACACGTTCATGGGTTTAAAATTTCAGAAGTCCTAGACTTTACTGAATTTGAAAACCATTCCGTATTCCTTGAAGGGACTGGAAGTATCGTTCTGGACCGTGTACATTCAAAAGCGTATGCTGCACTCAGCCCTAGAACTGACCGCAACGCTTTTGAACAATTCTGTGACACTTTTGAGGTGGAAGGAATCTGTTTTGAATCATTACAACCCGTAGAAAACCGCCGTGAACAGATTTATCACACAAACGTCATGATGTGTATCGGCTCAGGTTGGGCTACCGTCTGTCTTGACAGCTGTGACCATCCTGAGGACAGAGAGATCCTTGAAAATTCTCTCAAGGAGAATAAACTTGAAATAATCACGCTTTCTGAAGATCAAATCTCACATTTTGCAGGCAACATGCTTGAGGTATCCTCTACATTAGATGATACTCCTAGAATTGTCATGAGTAAGTCTGCACATCTAGCATTGGATCAAACTCAGTTAGAGAAGATCTCTAAATTTGGCAAAATCATTTCAATTCCACTCGACATTATCGAAGCGTGTGGTGGTGGATCTGCACGATGTATGATGGCAGAAGTACACCTCCCTAAACACAAATCTTAGCATGCTGCAACTCGAAAATCAACTTACCGAGGCTGTCTCTTCAGCTTGCAACTCACTTTATGGATCCCGTCCCAGTGACACTCAAATATCAATACAAAGTACGCGATCAGAATTCCAAGGTGACAGAACTGTGGTCGTTTTCCCATTTGCGAGACTGGCAGGTAAATCTCCTGAAGAAACAGGAAAAGAAATAGGCGCTTATTTGGTAAAACAGGAGAAGATTATCGTTGACTTTCAGGTTGTCAAGGGGTTTCTAAATTTAAGTATTTCTGATGAATACTGGGCTCATGCTTTAAATCAGGCCATTTTACAAAAGAACTTCGGGCGCAAAACCCCTGGCTCCAAGTCACAAATTATGGTAGAGTATAGCTCTCCCAACACCAACAAACCCTTGCACCTGGGGCATTTGCGAAATATTTTCCTCGGATATAGTGTCGCTGAAATACTCAAAGCTGCCGGTCACGATGTGGTAAAAGTCCAAATCATTAACGACCGTGGCATTCACATCTGTAAATCCATGATTGCATGGAAACTTTTCGGAAACGGTGAAACACCCTCCTCTACTGGTGAGAAAGGAGACAAACTTGTAGGCCGTTACTACGTTTCATTTGACAAACAGTTTAAAGCTGAAGTCAAAGCACTGATGTCATCGGGTACAGATAAAGATACCGCCGAAGCACAAGCGCCTATTCTTCTAGCTGCGCGTGATTTACTTCACAAATGGGAGGCTGAAGACCCCGAAGTACGCGCCCTTTGGTCAATGATGAACGGATGGGTATATGATGGATTTGATTACACCTATGGAGAAATGGGTGTCGATTTCGACAAACTATATTATGAATCCAACACCTATCTCACGGGAAAGTCTCAAGTCGAGGCAGGTCTTGCTTCTGGGGCATTTAAACAACGTGACGACAACTCAATTTGGGTGGACCTCTCTGACGTCGGGTTAGATGAAAAACTACTCCTTCGTAAAGATGGCACCTCAGTATATATGACTCAAGATATTGGCACAGCCATACTCCGATTCAAAGACTACCCAGCTCTTGACCGTCAGGTATATACTGTAGGCAATGAACAAGAATATCATTTCAAAGTACTTTTTGAAATCCTCGCCAAGCTGGGCTTAGAACAAGCATCCAGATGTCATCATCTTTCATATGGCATGGTGGAGCTCCCTGAGGGCAAGATGAAATCTCGTGAAGGCACTGTCGTCGACGCTGATGACATCATGGCAGAGATGAAAACGACAGCCGAACAGCTCGCACGCGACGCTGGAAAGCTAGAGAACATTCCAGAAGAAGACCGAGACTCCCTCTACAAAAACGTCGGGTACGGTGCACTTAAGTACTTCCTCTTACGCGTCGACCCTAAAAAGTCGATGATGTTTGACCCCAAAGCCAGTATTGACTTTATCGGAAATACAGGGCCATATATTCAATTCAATTACGTGCGTGCACGATCGGTGCTCCGCAATGCAGGCATAGATGATATCGCGTCCCTTACCCCACTCTCCCCGGTACATCTTGATGATGTTGAACGCGCACTGTTAATGGCGGCTTTATCCCTGCCTTCAGTCATCGAAGAAGCAGCCAAATCTTATGACCCTTCTCTCGTTGCGAATCTTTGCTACGACATTACCAAATCATACAGTCGTTGGTATCAGGACCACCCCATCATCAAAGAGGAAGATGAAGCGATCCGCAACATTCGACTGGCGCTTTGTTATTTGTGCAGTAACGCTGTAAAAACAGGCATGTCTCTGTTGGGCGTGTCTATGCCTGAGCGCATGTAAATTACAAGGAGATGATTCCTGGTATCTGTGATGCCGCCTGATACCTAGAAAAAACTTCGTCTGCACTTTTCACACGATCTAATATTGTGAACGATTTATACTTGCCCGTACTCGACTCCTTCATTTGAAGCTTGGCCTTCAGCCCGAAAATCGCCCGCAACGCAGCTTCATTTTCATTTCCCTTAGGCACAATAAATTTAAACATAAATTCACACGGCCACTTATGGGTCGCATCAAGCTGCTTTCGCATCCTCTCCTTGTCAGAACTTTCTGTCATGAGGCAAAGTTAATCCAAAGAAATTCTAAAGCATAAAAAAACGGGCCGCCCAAAGGCAGCCCGTTTCTTTTATTCGTTAATGAATGCTATTCGCAAACGTTACCCCATAACTGGAAGAAGTCAAGTAGGTCACTTACGTCAACCTCGTTGTCATCGTTAAAGTCACCAGGACAAGCGTCTGGGTATTGACAACCACAATCCAAGTTCGCATCTGCATCGTAGTTAAGAGCACCTTCGTCCATACAACCGATGAACAAACAAGAACCATCATCTACAGTCGCGTCAGAGTTGTAGTTCACTGCACCGTTATCTGTACATCCATCTGTTAAGCAAGCGAAGTCACAAGACCCGTCCTCAACATTTGCCTCGAGGTCAAAGTTACATGCATCTGCATATGTACAACCTTCGATTTCGATTTCGTCACAGATTCCGTTGACGTTGATGTCATTGATACAAGACCCGTCACAGTTTTCGAACTGCTCAGCGTACACACAAGATGCATCTTCTATCGTCGCAGCATCATCGTAGTTACAAGCAGTACTATCTGTACAACCTGCACATGTTAGGTACTCACAAGATGAATCCTCATCTGTCGCAGCAGAATCGTAGTTACAAGCGCCAGAATCTGTACATCCAGCAACCTCTAACTCATCACAAACGCCATCCAAATCTGCATCGTTGAAACATGCTCCATCACAATCGTAAACATAAGCAAAGTTTCCATCTGCACATGATCCAGTGAAGTCGTGAGATCCTAACACAGTCCAATCGTTTGCTTCCAACACAATCCACTGAGAGTCATCGGCATCGGTTCCTGCTGCAGAAGCCCAATCGTAACCGACTCCAGAATTCACTTCACTTTTACGTACCAAGGTGTGGTCTTTCGTTGCTGTAGAAACTCCAGCTACTTCCCAACCAGATCCTGGGTCACCTTCAAAATTTCCAATAACATCGACGAATTCATAGCCTGCTTCTGTACCGAAGACCAAAGCATAACCATCATCACCATTGAAATAAGCATTTCCAGTTTGATCAGTCTCATTCAGGATTTCTGTAACAGAGCCTCCATTTGCCCATACATATACATCCCCTGGCGCAATTATTGCGCCTTCAGTGAATGTGTTCCAGTATTCATGAACCCCAACTGTAGTTGGATTATTACCAACCGCAGCAATCGCATAATCAGATAGGGCAATAGCCTCTGAAGTAGGATTAAAAATCTCTATGTACTTATTGTTACCGCCAGCGCCTTCGGAATACTCTGAAAAGAATAAACCACAAGCTGGAGCTCCACCAGGGAGTTCTGTTAGCTCGAGATAGTAACAAGAACTGTCATCATCAGTCGCTAATTCGTCGTAGTTACAAGCCTCAGCATCTGTACATCCAGGCACTTCGAACTCATCACAGATTCCGTCCAAATCAGTATCTACGATACAGTTTCCTGCGCAATCATATCCTGCGTCAGGATATCCACAAGAATCGTTGTTATCATAAATCGCTGTAGCGTCGTAGTTACAAGCTGCCTCATCTGTACAACCACATCCAGATGTACCGAATGAAAGATTCAAGAGAAGCTCTTCATTAGAATCGCCCGCAGGGAAAATCTGAGTATAAAGAGATCCAGTAACATTGCCGTCCGTAGTCAACTGAGCCACAAGGACTCTGTTGTCTGCTCCAGCAAATCCGTTACTCACGTTGTTCAATGCAAACCAGCTACCTCCGAAGAAGCTATTTAACTCTAGGTCTCCTCCAGCTTCGAAGTCAGCACCCCATGTATCACCAGCTGCAACAGCAGTAGAGATAGAACCCTCACCTGCTCCAGGCGCTTGATCAATTCCAATTGTCAACCAGCTATCAGTCGCAAGGTCTGGGAATGTAGCAAAGAACAGAGGATTAACTAAATCAGCTGTTAAGCCACCCACCGCACTCTGTGCGAACGACGTTGTCGTTCTCAAGAAAGATGGGTTATTCTCGTCTCCTGAAATCGCAGAAACAAAGTCACCAGCATCTGGAGTTGTTACATACACACGGTATGTTGTCATACTTCCATCTATTGAAACTTCTTCAAGTTCTAACCCGAAGCCGTCTTGTCCTCCTCCTGCATTATCACAAGAACAGTAATCACAAGAACCATCTTCTTGAGTTGAAGTAGCATCATAGTTACATGCTGAAGCGTCTGTACATCCTAAGCAAGTTGTGTAATCACATGTATCTGCTTCAGTTGAATCAGCGTTGTAGTTACAAGCTGTTGCATCTTGACAACCAACAATCTCATTGTCATCACATACACCATCACCGTCAGCATCTCCATCACAAGTACCATCACATAGGTAACCTGGGTCTGGGTAAACACACGGTGCCAGATCAGTAACGCCAGTTGCGTAGTTACAAGCTCCTGGAACAACACATCCAGCAATCTCTAGCTCATCACATACACCGTCTCCGTCTGTATCATTGATACAAGATCCATCACAGTTTAAGTACTGATCAGCATATGTACACGAATCATCTTCAACGTTAGCAGTATCGTCGTAGTTACAAGCTGTGTCATCTGTACAACCTTCAATACAAGTTCCAACTGTTCCATCCTCATCTGCTCCTGAAGCCAATACTCCATTAGAATCAGATAAAGACCAGCTGTTTTCATATCCCCAATTATCAGTAGCCGCATATATAACTTCTGTACACACAGACAAATCAAGGCACAGAGCAAAATCTTCTGAAGCCCCACCATCTAATGTATAAGTATCACCGTTAATAGTTACTGATCCTCCACCGTCTCCATAAGAGTCATATAGTGTCAACGTAACATTTGAGCCTTCTAGACAATTTCCATCACAATCAAACACTAGTCCTGCATAAGTACAAGAGCCATCTTCAATCGATGCTGTATCATCGTAGTTACATGCTGTAGCATCTGTACAACCTGCACACGACTCATAGTCACATCCTGTTGCAGTAAATCCTCCAGTGACTTCAATAGAAACTGAATCTACTGAACCGGCAACGATAAGAACAACTGAGACAGAACTAAATCCGTCAGTAATTGTAAGTTCTCCTCCGTTCCAACCATCTCCCCAAGAATCAAAACCAGTAACAGTATATGTTCCTGCCTCTAGACTTATATCACCCGATGCATTACCAGCGTAAGTCTCTCCGTTAACTTCGAAAGAGATTTCACTAAAGTATGAACTTTGACCTGTCCACTCAAAGTTTAGACTTCCAGCGCCATAAGATCCACTTTGGATTGTCGCTGTAGCGTCATAGTTACATGCTGTAGCATCAATACAACCTTCAACGTCTGTTGGACATGGCTCGCATGAGTTGTAAACA
>CAJXHE010000029.1 GCA_913051865.1 uncultured Flavobacteriales bacterium | reverse complement strand
CGTCCACCATAACCATGACGCGTGACCCCGCACCATAGCTGAATCCACTCCCAGAACGAATCTGTGGCTCACCATCCACCATGCTTACCCCAGGGACTTGCTCCAGCGCCGACTCCAGTGAGGTGGTTGCTTTACTTTCTACGAGCGCAGGTTGTAAAATCTCTAAAGAAACTGTCACTTCGGCCACGCTTTGTTCAAAACGTCCCGCAGAAACAACCGCCATATCTAAAACACGCGCTTCCGTCTCTAAAACCACATCCCAAACCACATTCTGACCTTCATTTAGTGAGAAACTTTTGCTTTGTGTGGCCATCCCTATAAAAGAACACGAGAGGGTATGTGTGCCTGGTGACAGTGTGAGAATGTACTTCCCATCAAACCCACTGGCGACGGCATTCGTTCCACTGGTGATATACGATCCAGGGACCGTCTCTCCAGCGGTGTTGGAGATAAGCCCAGAAACTGTTTGGGCCTGAAGCCCTATTGCTGTTGACATGAAAGCCAAACAAATGATGATAACGCGCTTTTGCATATGTCGAAGTAAATACATTCAAGGGGAAATCTCACAAACGTTGATAAATTCTTATATCGCACTTGTCAATTGCGACAATAATATGGCGATTGATTCGCAGAGATTTACCGTATGAAACCTCATGTACACTTTCTTCTGGCCTTAACATTGGTTGAGAATTTGGGCCCGATTGGACTGATGAAGTTATTAAAAATTCACGGCTCTCCAAAAACAGCATTTGAATCAATACCTCGAAACACGAGGCAAGCATTGTACCTGAGAGCGGAAAAGATAAATCAACACGTAACCGCATTGGGGGCGAGAGTTGTTTCATGCCACTGCAAGGAGTATCCATACAATCTCCGCAATATTTGTGATGCGCCAGGTGTGATATACGTGAAAGGAACGATCCCCCAAGAAATTGACAAAGCCATCGCGGTGGTGGGGACCCGAAAATGTAGCAATGAAGGCAAAAGATTTGCAGAAATGGCCGTCGATCAAATGGCCAAGAACGGTTTCCCACTGGTTAGTGGTATGGCTCTTGGGATTGACACATCTGCTCATAAAGCAGCTGTATTATACGGGTTGAAATCAGTGGCTGTCTTTGCGCACGGATTAGATCGGGTTCATCCAAAAAGCAACATTAGGTTGGCGCAAGAAATTCTTGACAAGGGGGGAGCCTGGATTTCTGAACACCCTCCAGGAACGAATGTTCTGAAATGGATGTTTGCGGCCAGAAATAGAATCCTAGTGGGTCTTTGTGTTGGCACAGTTTTGGCTGAAAGTCCAGCTTCTGGGGGGTCTATGATATCTCTTAAGCTCGCCCTTGAATACGGAAGGGCAACGTATGCTTTTCAACCGCCGAATGCATATATGAAACGCTGGGATGGGAACAGACACGTCATCGCAGATAACCAAGGCTTTGCAATTAAAACAATGACACAATGGATGAAAAAATTACATCACGAAGTACCCGCTATGAAAAGGAACAAACAGGACATTAATGACGTGAAAAAGGCGGCGAAAGCGACCATGGATTCTGCGCTAGAATTCATCCCAGATCCATGCAAATCTGTATATAAAGCGGTGAGCTTGAACACAATTTCTGCATTTGAATTAAGTAAAAAACTTAAAACAAACATTAAAACCATTCGAACCCGACTTTTTATTCTGGAGACGCTTCAGATGGTGGAACGTCTTCCGGGAGATTGCTACTCTCGTCTTTAGACTTGAAAAGAAGGTCTTGTCCTTTATTTATTTCAACAGGTTCGATCCCTGTTCCTTTTTGCATTAATGAGACAGTCATAATCACGCATGTTACAAGAATAACAACGAGTAGGATGCCACCATTGAACGACGTGTCGACAAGTTCAGTGTAGTTTGAGCTAATTTGGAAAAACAGAAGAATGGTGATGAGTCCCCGTGGAGCGATATATAACAAAGAAAATGGATCTTCAGGTCTGAATAATCGGAGAAAAACAAATCGTGTCACATAAAGGATGACGGAGATGGTTAAACCGTAAAATAAAACTTCAAGATCTGTAAGAGAGGCAAGAACGACAGTTGCACCGAACAGGACGAAGAAAAAAGTTCGGATTACAAATGCACTTTCAAGCGTAAGCAAGTGAAAGTCATGACGTAAACCCGCCATTTTCTCATCATTAAGGAGCCCTCCTAACCAACTCTGCCCTTCTTTATTCTTGAAGATATTGGCGAAGAAGATTTTGTGATTGTTGAGCATAAGCCCAAAAATAAGAATAAGAATTAATGGACTTAAGTGCAGCATCTTTTGGATGGAATAGATTAAAATGAGCACAGCAATAGAAAGGAACAGCTTGACAGAACTAGTGATCTTTTGGAGTATGTAAACCAAAAGGTAACTCACAGCAACAGAGATGACCAGAGATGCCCCAAGGTTTACCCCGATTGATTTAAGGACCTCCCCAGCGCCAAGGGCTTCCTGATTTCCTAAAACCAAATAAAAAGCCATGATCCCCCAGATATCAGAGAAGGTGCTTTCGTAGACCATGAACTCTTTTCTCTCCAACGAAAGCCCACCTACAGATGGGATAATAATAGCGCTGCTCATGATGGACAATGGGATCGCATAAACAACAGCGGTGAACCACTCCAAACCAAGTGAGTAAAACAACAAGGCGGCAATCCCGAGGGTACTTGCGCCCAAAGTAAAAAGAGCCAGAGAGGCGCTCTTCATGATGAGCGGTAGTTTTTCCTTAGACAATTCTAAATCGAGAGCAGCTTCAAGAAGAATGAAAATAAGCCCGACAGTGCCAAGTAATTCCAGTGCGAGGGATTCATATGGAATCTCTTCCATCCCCAAAGCAGACAACCCCTGGCGTATAAGCACCCCCATGGCTATCAGCACCAAAACAGAGGGGATGTTTGTTCTTTTTGCGAGAAGATTGGCAAAATAAGACAGGATAATAATCATGCTCCCGCCGATAACCAACGAAAATGCGCCTATATCATCAAGTGAGAAAAATTCCAGTACAGAGTTGAGCATAGGCACAAGATATAACTTTCACTATTAAAAGTTATGCGTGGTTAATTAAAACCTCCTGTGAAAAGCCTCCAGAAATCGTTGCCTAATGCAAAGACCATAAGCCCAAGCAACAGGGTGATTCCGATCACTTGTGCAACCTCCATGACCTTCTCGGGGGCAGGCTTCCTCGCAACCATTTCATACAACAGGAATACAACATGCCCCCCATCGAGCGCAGGAATAGGTAGCAGATTCATGAAGGCCAAGATGAGCGATAAAAAAGCAGTGTTTCGCCAGAATACGAGCCAGTTCCATTCACCATCGAAAATGCTTCCAAAGGTGATCAATGAGCCGACTTGTGATGCGCCAGCTTTGGATGCGAGAAAGCGCAGAGAAAGCGCATAATCCTGTAAAGTTGTACCGGCAAGGAAGAATCCACTGACAAACGCTTCGCCTAACGAATAAGATATTTCTTCTTGGACAAAAAGATCGGTAAAAGAAGATGGTGTTGCAAAGACAAAGCCGAGATGACCTGCGGTATCAGTCATTGCAGGGAGTGTCAGGTTTACGCCTTCACGATCGACATATAACAGAATCGGGGAATTGGGCCTGCTCTCTAATGCGTTGACGGTCATCAATTGACTTCCCGTCTTGACTTCATCTACAGCCATGATCATATCGCCAGGCAGTAGACCTGCCGAAGCTGCGCGAGAGTTGGGGATAATACTGTCCACCCTTGATGGAACTTGAAGAGAAAATGGTCGGCGGATGCCCTGGTCGACAAGGATTTGACCTAACTCTGTGTCAAACGCAAGGTCTACTTCATTTCCATTACGAATAACCGTTGCCTCAGTAACCGATTCAAAAAACGGCGTACGTCGAAGATCTTGGAATGTTTCTAGCGCAACACCATTAAACGAAACGACATTGTCCCCGTTCTGAAATCCATAAGTTTCCAGTCGGGAATCGACGTTCACAGCGTACTTATTGGGGAGCACGGTCTCGCCCCAAACAAGCAATACCATACTGTAAATCACGAATCCAACAATTAAATTCATGATGATTCCACCAAGCATGATGATCAGTCTTTGCCATGCTGGCTTAGAACGAAACTCCCATGGTTTTGGTGGCAGTTTCATCTGCTCCTTGTCCATGCTCTCGTCGATCATACCACTTATCTTCACATAGCCTCCCAGGGGAAGCCAGCCGATACCCCACTCGGTTTCGCCTATTTGCTTTTTAAAAAGCGAGAATCCAGGATTCATAAACAAGTAAAACTTCTCTACGCGCGTCTTGAAATAGCGGGCTGCGAGATAGTGACCTAGTTCGTGAAGAACGACCAGGATGGAGAGGCTTAGGAGGAGTTGTAGTCCTTTAATCAATGCAATCATGGCGGCAAAGATAGCTTTCCACGTTTCGATGCTGACAAAGGATGTGAATTTGTGAAATAATCACCTCCGTTGTGTGCATATTGCAGATCTATGAGTGAGCAATCAAAACCCAGAAAAACACTTTGGAAAGTGTTGTTGTTTTTAGCAGGATTAAGCCCTCTTATAGGCATAGGGGCACTTGTACTGGTTGCCCTAACGGGTGACCTTCCAAATACAGAAACCCTTGCAAACCCTAGGACTTTTCTTGCAACGAAGATCTACACAATGGACGGGAAAGTCCTTGGGAGTTATTATCAAGAAAACCGCTCAGAGGCCAGGTATGAAGATTTGCCCAGCCATCTTAAAGAAGCACTTATTTCTACAGAAGATGTGAGATACTTCAATCATGCTGGGGTCGATTTCTATGGATTAGGTCGTGCAATCGCTTTTTTAGGCAAACGTGGAGGAGGGTCTACGATCACGCAGCAACTTGCAAAATTACTTTTTACAGAAGAGTACGAGTCAACGACCTTTTTTGAGAGAGCCCTGCTTCAAAAACCCAAAGAGTGGATTATTGCCTCACGACTCGAGCATCACTATACCAAGGGTGAAATCATGACGATGTATTTGAATCGGTATGATTTTTTAAACCAAGCCGTGGGAATTCGAAGTGCATCTAACATTTATTTTAACAAGGAGGTGGATGATTTGAAGGTTGAGGAGTGTGCAATGCTTGTGGGAATGTTAAAGAACAGTGCCCTTTTCAACCCATTACGCAGGATGGAAATGGTGACTACGCGTAGGAATGTTGTCCTCAACCAGATGCAGAAATACGGTTATCTCGAAGCGAGCGTATCAGACTCCCTCAAGGCTTTGCCCATTACATTGAGCTATCAGAAAGTAAGTCACGACGAAGGTGCTGCTCCGTATTTTCGCGAGAGATTACGTGCCAAGTTAACGCGGGTTTTTTCTGAGAAAAACAGAGACGGGAGTTACGTGATCTGTCAAGCTGATGGCTCCCCATATAATATCTATCGTGACGGACTTCAGGTTCACACCACTGTAGATAGCCGTCTCCAGACGTATGCAGAAAATGCCGTTAGCACACATCTTGGGCAAGAGTTACAAGCTTCTTTTGAGAAAGACCTTAAAAACAGAGAAAAGTCAACTTATCCATTTTATGACGGCATAAAACCTTCGGTCAAGAAGACGATTTTGGGCATTGCTACAAGAGATTCTGACAGATATAAAAAAGCAAATGGGCAGCTTTGTCCAGGATGCAACAGGCCCGCTTTTTATATTAAAGATTACCTTTTTGAAAACGGTGATAAAGGCTATAAATGTGAGCCTGATAAAAAAGGATGCGGTCATACTTGGATGGGCCTGAGTAAGGATGCGTTCGATAAATCCATGCATAAACCCGTAAAAATGAAAGTTTTTAGTCACTCGGGCCCAATAGATACAGTACTCACGCCGATGGACAGCATTATTCATCGCAAAAAGACTTTACACGCGGGACTACTTTCATTAGAACCTTCCTCAGGTCACATTAAAGCTTGGGTAGGTGGCATCGACTATAGGTTTTTCCAATATGACAATGTGGATTTAAGTAAACGACAAGTGGGGTCAACCTTTAAACCATTTGTTTATGCCACAGCCTTGAGAATGGGGATGAACTCCTGTGATGAATTGCCAAATCACGTCACATGCATTGATCTTCCTGAGGGATATGACCCCCCGAGATGGTGTCCCGAAAATTCATCTATGAAATATGGTGAAATCGTGACTTTAGAATATGCATTGGCGAATTCTATGAACACAATCACCGCCAAGCTCATCAAGGATTTGGGGACTGACCGAGTCATCAAGTTGGCACATGCTTTAGGGATAAAAAATGACATTCCCAATGTGCCGTCAATCGCACTTGGTGTTGCAGAGCTCAATTTAAAGGAGATGGTAGCCGCCAATTCTTCCCTTGTAAATGGGGGTGTTTATATTGAACCGACATTCTTAATCAGGGTAGAGGACAGATACGGCAACACCATTTATGAACCCAATCAAGAGATGAGGCAGGGGCTAGATGAGCTTACATCTTATAAAGTCATCAGAATGATGCAAGGTGTTGTGGACGGGTCATGGAACGAAGAACAACAGAAACGTATGGGTACGGGCATTAGACTGCGTTACGATTCAGACAAAAGAGATTACGACGGAATTAAATTTCCAATGGCAGGGAAAACAGGCACAACGCAAAACAATACGGATGGATGGTTTATGGGGCTTACCCCTGACTTGGTTACCGGGGTTTGGGTAGGCGCGCAAGACCCTACGGTCAGGTTTTCTTCAACCCGCTATGGACAAGGAGCAAATACAGCGCTCCCCATCTATGGGTTCTTTATGAAAGACACATACGCCGATGAAGGGGTGGCACTTTCAAGGGAAGAGTTTACAAGGCCTGAATCGCTTGGCGCAGACACTTTAGATTGCAAGGAGCAAGCATCTATAAAAGGACATACCTTCGACTCTGATGGATTCGACGATTCAGACCTATTTAACTAATACTCGAAAAGAAATAGAATGGCGATTTCAAAAGAAATAAATGGTGTAGAAGAAGCATGTAAAGATGTAAAAGATGGCATGACGTTCATGCTAGGTGGGTTTGGTCTTTGTGGCATTCCAGAAAACTGTATCGAAGAATTGGTCAGATTAGGTGTCAAGGATGTGACATGTATCTCAAACAATGCAGGAGTAGATAATTTCGGTTTGGGGAAACTTTTGAAGAAGTCTCAGATCCGCAAAATGATTTCGTCTTATGTGGGCGAGAATGAGGAGTTTGAGCGCCAAATGTTGTCGGGGGAACTCGAAGTAGACCTCATCCCTCAAGGCTCACTTGCCGAACGATGCCGAGCTGGCGGGGCTGGAATCCCAGCGTTTTATACCCCTGCAGGATATGGTACTGAAGTTGCAGAAGGGAAGGAGGTCCGTGAATTTAATGGAAAGCCACATGTTTTAGAGTCTGCGTTAACGGCAGATTTTGCTTTTGTGAAAGCTTGGAAGGGGGATGCTTCTGGAAACTTAATTTACAAGGCCACCTCAAGAAACTTTAATCCCATGATGGCGATGGCAGGGAAAATAACCGTTGCCGAAGTGGAGGAACTGGTGCCTTTGGGGTCTCTAGACCCAAATGAAATTCATACACCGGGAATTTTTGTCCAAAGGATTTTCCAGGGAAAGGCTTATGAAAAGAGAATTGAGCAACGGACGGTGAGCCAAAACAAATAACATGCTTGATAAAAACGGAATTGCAAGAAGGATTGCACAGGAAGTACAAAACGGTCAATACGTGAACTTAGGAATAGGAATACCGACGCTTGTCGCAAACCATATTCCCGAAGGACTGGATGTAGAATTTCAGTCTGAAAATGGCATACTGGGTATGGGTCCTTTTCCCATCGAAGGGACTGAAGACGCAGACCTTATTAATGCAGGCAAGCAAACGATCACGGCGCTTCCCGGGGCGGTGTTTTTTGACAGTGCGACTTCATTTGCAATGATACGAGGTCAACATGTGCAACTCACCGTTTTAGGGGCGATGGAGGTAAGTGCCAATGGAGATATTGCCAACTGGAAAATCCCAGGTAAAATGGTCAAGGGCATGGGTGGAGCAATGGATCTTGTAGCGAGTGCAGAGAATATCGTTGTGGCGATGATGCACACAAATCGCGCAGGAGAATCGAAACTGCTTTCCACATGTTCACTTCCTCTGACAGGAGTGGGGTGTGTCAAGCGTGTGGTGACAAATTTGGCTGTTATGGATATTAAAGATGGCGCTTTTCACCTTGTCGAACGTGCGCCCGGTGTGACAGTAGAAGAAATCGTGAACGCGACTGACGGCGCGTTAATCTTGCCGGATTTGGTTCCAGAAATGTCTCTCTGATCTGTGAAATAAATCAGGCATGCATAACGACCGCGACAGATTTACAGTCCCCATCTATGGGTGGAGAGAATTTGGTCAACTTGAGTTCGATCGAGCTCGCAAGGACCAGTTTTTGTTTAAGTGATTCGAGGATTCTCCTGCCCACGTGCTCAATTAATTTTGATGGTGTTTTCATTTCATCAGCCACGATGCGGTGGACACTGCAATAATCGATCGTATCTAGCAAGTTGTCAGACACGCTACTTAAGCTCATATTCACGCCCAATCGCACATCGACCCGATACTCCCCTCCAATCTTTGTCTCCTCGGCCATACATCCATGGTAAGAATGAAAACGCAGCCCATTTACTTCAATAAATTCTGTCTTTTCGGCACTCATTCTGCTTTTATTTTCTCTATTTCGGCCACGCCATTTGTGAGCCTTTCAAGCGTTTTTTCAAGTCCAAGGTATTCCGCAAAATCAAACATAGATGGTCCACCGCCAGATGCTGTCAGCGCAAGCCGAAAGGGCAATAAGACTTGTCCAAATCCAAGTTCTTTTTCTTCAAGATGTCTTTTGAAACGCGCTTCAATTTCTGTCGCGTTAAAGGGAGATACAGTTTCAAGCATTTCCTTGAGATCAACCATATATGATGCGGTTTCTGGTTTCCACTTCTTGCGAACCATTTTCGTGTTGTAGTCTTCTGTAGAAGGAGCTTTGAAAATCCACCTGGCCTCGAAAATGTCCTTCAAGAAGGAAATGCGATCAAGCATCATCTTCAGAATCTCTTCTGCATCTTTTGTGCCAAGCACCATGCCTCTGTCCAAAGCGAGCTTAACAAATGGTTCAGCAAGTTCGGCGGGAGACTCTTGTCGGAGGTACTGCTCGTTATACCATCTTGCTTTATCTGGACTGAAACGAGCGCCCGATTTCACGACTCTTTCTAGAGAGAATATTTTTGCGGCCTCTTCGATTGAAAACATTTCACGCGCGTCACCAGGATTCCACCCAAGCATTAGAATCATATTTAGGAATGCTTTTGGATCGTATCCTTGTTCGCGATAACCACTGGAGATATTTCCATTTTTCGGGTCCTTCCAATCGATCGGAAATACCGGAAACCCTCCAGCGTCGCCATCTCGCTTGCTGAGTTTTCCGTTTCCCTCAGGCTTTAAGATGAGTGGAAGGTGCGCAAATTTCGGAACCTCCCACCCGAACGCTTTGTAAAGCATCACGTGAAGTGGCGCGCTGGGGAGCCACTCTTCCCCTCGGATCACATGGCTTATGTCCATCTTGTGATCGTCTACAATGTTTGCCAAATGATAGGTGGGCAGTCCATCAGATTTTACAAGAACTTTGTCATCCACAACCCGACTAGAAACACATATTTTTCCTCTTATTTCATCGCTAAACACGATGTCTTCAGCGATATCTGGCGTCTTAAAACGCACGATATATGGCGTTTCGGCTTCGATTAGTTTTTCAACCTCCTCGTGATCTAGAGACAAACTGTTTCTGCATTGGTTTCTTGTCAAAGCGTCGTATTGAAAGACATTCTTTTCAGACTCCGCTTTTTTTCTCAGCGCATCAAGTTCGTCAGGAGTGTCGAAAGCCATGTAGGCATACCCAGAGACGAGGAGAAGCTTTACGGCTTCACTGTAGAAGTCATTGCGTTCACTTTGACGGTAAGGTCCGAACTCACCGCCAGCGACAACACCTTCGTCAATATCAAGCCCACACCACTTTAATGCCTCACGGACGTAATCTTCCGCTCCTTCGACATAACGGGTTTGATCTGTATCCTCTATTCTTAGAATAAACACCCCCCCATGTGTGCGCGCAAACAGATAATTGTATAGCGCAGTCCTCACACCTCCCATGTGAAGCGGTCCAGTAGGACTCGGCGCAAATCGTACACGTACTTTTTTTGTGTTCATAGCGGGATATTAATACCAGATTGCGAATGTAATTCCCTTTTTTCGAAACAACCATCAACTATAGAGCTTCATATATAAACTCACTCAAAAAGGCATGATAAAAGGAAGGAAGTTTGTGACAGTTAAAACAAAATACAATGAATGCATTACGTAACAAAGTCCAATTAATTGGCAGGCTAGGGCAAGACCCTAAGACCATCAACTTCGATGATGGGAAATCAAAAGTTAACTTTTCGATAGCGACAAATGAATCATATCGCAACGGCGAAGGCGATAAAATAGAGAAAACCCAATGGCACGATGTTGTTGCGTGGGGGTCT
Source organism: uncultured Flavobacteriales bacterium (assembly GCA_913051865.1). Taxonomy (GTDB): domain Bacteria; phylum Bacteroidota; class Bacteroidia; order Flavobacteriales_D; family Sanyastnellaceae; genus UBA974. The sequence goes on along the minus strand of CAJXHE010000029.1, from coordinate 10,801 downwards.
CTTGGGGAGATTATGAGTCAATATTTAAAAAAGGGAGCTGAGATTGCCATAGAAGGCCGACTCATGTATCGAACTTATGATGATAGCGAGGGGAAAACACGGTATATCACCGAAGTGGTGGCCAGTGATCTTCTCATGTTGGATAAGAAACCCGAAGAAGCATGATCGGACAGGAGGGCCTATGCAGGTGGGCCCTCCTTTTTTTTGCAACTTAAATATGTGTTAATTCGTAGGTTACGAGGGTTCCTCCGCGTATCTTTATGGGCGATTATACGAACGAACATGAGTAAAAAAGGAATCCTAAGAAGTTCTCTTTCAAGGAAGTACATAATGGCGCTTACCGGCCTCTTCCTCTGTCTTTTTTTAGTTGGACACCTTTTGGGCAACTTACAGTTGTTCGTTGGAGGTGAAGAAGGTCGAGTAGCCTTCAACAACTACGCACAATTTATGACGACGAACCCACTTGTTAAGGTGCTATCGTATCTCACATATGCGGGGGTTCTTTTTCATATTGTTGACGGTTTCGTACTGACAATTCAGAACCGCAAGGCACGCCCCGTGAAATACGTGGTGGAAAAGGGAAATTTAAATTCAAGCTGGGCAAGTAGAAATATGGCAGTTTTAGGGACGATTCTTTTGGTCTTTCTTGTGTCGCACATGCAAAGCTTTTGGTATGTTATGCATTTCGGAGAGATTGAAATTATTGATGGCGTAAAGGATCTTCACTCGGTCACAATGGACTTCTTTAATCCAGCCATTAACAACCTCGCAGCTGTGATGACAGGATTGTATGTTTTTGCAATGCTCTCTATGTCTTTCCATTTAAATCATGGTTTTCAAAGCGCCTTCCAAACGATGGGGGTCAACCATCCGAAATACACGCCCGTAATCAACTTTGTAGGGAAAGCGTTTAGCATACTCATCCCTGCTGGTTTTGCCTCTCTTCCTATTTACCTCTTTATTATCCAGTCGTAAACAATGTTAGATTCTAGAATTCCAGAAGGACCGCTTGCAGAAAAGTGGAACACGCATAAGGATAACATCCGTCTTGTCAACCCTGCAAATAAAAGGGACATAGATATTATCGTTGTAGGCACAGGTTTGGCAGGTTCCTCAGCTGCAGCTTCTCTCGCTGAACTGGGCTACAACGTCAAGTCACTGTGTTTCCAAGATTCTCCTCGCCGAGCTCACTCTATTGCTGCCCAAGGTGGAATCAATGCGTCAAAAAACTACCAAAATGATGGGGATTCAGTTTATCGTTTGTTTTACGATACAGTAAAAGGTGGGGATTATCGATCTAGAGAGGCCAATGTGCACAGACTCGCTGAGGTGAGTAGCAATATTATCGATCAATGTGTTGCTCAAGGCGTTCCTTTTGCCCGTGAATATGGCGGATTACTTGACAACCGATCTTTTGGTGGCGTTCAAGTTTCACGTACTTTTTATGCAAAAGGGCAAACCGGTCAGCAACTTTTATTGGGAGCATATTCAGCCCTCTCTAGACAGATTTCCAAAGGAAAAGTAGAAATGCTTAACCGACATGAGATGATGGAGGTTGTCAAGGTTGATGGGAAAGCCAGAGGGATTATCGCACGAAACCTTGTAACAGGAGAGATTGAAAGGCACAGCGCCCACGCCGTGGTCCTCTGTACAGGAGGCTATGGAAACGCGTTTTATCTGAGTACGAACGCGATGGGATCAAACGTTTCGGCAGCTTGGAAAGCCCATAAGCAGGGGTCGTTTTTTGCAAACCCATGCTTTACTCAAATACACCCAACCTGTATTCCTGTGAGTGGACATTATCAGTCAAAACTCACTTTGATGTCTGAATCACTCAGGAACGACGGAAGGATTTGGGTGCCTAAATCCAAAGATGATGTTGAAGCGATACTCAACGGATCAAAGCTTCCGACAGACCTGAAAGAAGAAGAAAGAGACTACTATCTTGAGCGTAGATACCCTGCTTTTGGAAACTTGGTCCCTAGAGATGTTGCCTCAAGAGCGGCAAAAGAGAGATGTGATGCGGGATTTGGAGTCAATAAAACAGGACATGCCGTTTATCTTGATTTTGCCAGTGCCTTTGTTCGCTATGGTAAAACAGAAGCACTTACAAGAGGCATACAAAACCCGTCGGACGAAACGATTGTCGAGCTGGGCCGCGAAGTGATCAAGTCGAAGTATGGGAATCTCTTTGATATGTACAAGCAGATTACGGACGACAATCCATATGAGACGCCCATGATGATTTACCCTGCGGTTCATTATACCATGGGCGGGCTTTGGGTCGATTATAATTTAATGACAACTGTGCCTGGGCTGTTCGCCGCAGGAGAAGCAAACTTTTCAGATCACGGGGCAAATCGTCTTGGAGCTTCGGCCTTGATGCAAGGGCTTGCAGATGGGTACTTCGTCCTGCCATACACCATTGGTGATTATTTGGCGGATGACATTAGAACAGGAAAGATCTCTACCGAGACACAGGAGTTTGATGCAGCAGAAAAGAAAGTGAAAGACGAAATACAAGCCCTTATTTCAAATAACGGAGACACGCCGGTAGATGATTTCCACCGCAGGTTAGGACTGATTATGTGGGAAAAATGTGGCATGGCCCGTAACGAGAAAGACCTGAAGCAGGCGATTGCTGAGATTCAAGAATTAAGAAAGGAATTCCATTCCAATGTTCTTGTTCCAGGATCGGAGAATGCGTTCAATCCTGAGCTTGAAAAAGCCACACGACTCGCAGACTTTCTTGAGTTGGGAGAGGCAATGTGTCTCGATGCGCTCACACGAGCTGAGAGTTGCGGAGGCCACTTCCGAGAGGAATCTCAAACCCCTGACGGGGAAGCCCTCCGCGATGACGAAAACTACACGTTCGTTTCCGCTTGGGAATATACAGGCACCCCTTCTGAAGCCAAGCTTCATAAGGAAGATTTGATATACGATAACATTGAACTCAAACAGCGTAGCTACAAGTAAATCATTATGAATATTACTCTAAAAGTTTGGCGTCAGAAAGGTCCTAATCAAGTAGGGGCTATGGAAACACACAAGATGACCGAGGTGTCAGGAGACATGTCATTTCTCGAAATGATGGACGTTCTGAATGGCAACTTAATCCGTGAGGGAAAGGAGCCTTTCGCTTTTGACCACGACTGTCGTGAAGGCATCTGCGGTTCGTGTTCAATGTTTATCAATGGAGAAGCGCACGGGCCAGGAAGAAACGTAACAACATGCCAGCTTCATATGCGTTCGTTTAAAGATGGCGAAACAATTCATGTTGAGCCCTGGAGATCAGCAGCATTCCCAGTCATAAAAGATCTTTCAGTGGACCGAAGTTCATTTGACAGGATTATTCAAGCAGGAGGGTATGTTTCTGTGAACACGTCAGGGGAGACCATAGATGCAAATGCCATTCCCATTCCCAAGCATGATGCTGACCAAGCGTTTGACGCGGCAACGTGCATAGGTTGTGGGGCCTGTGTAGCGACTTGTAAGAATTCATCGGCGATGCTTTTTGTGTCAGCGAAGGTGAGCCAGTTGTCTCTTCTGCCTCAGGGAAAGCCGGAAAGTAAGCAGCGCGTGATTCGTATGGTAGATCAAATGGATCTAGAGGGATTCGGTAATTGTACGAATACAGGTGCGTGTGAAGTCGAGTGCCCGAAAGGCATAAGTATTACAAATATCGCACGTATGAATAGAGCGTTTCTCTCTTCAAACTTGACGTCAAAGTAGACGTTTGGTTTTCAAAAGAATTGTTATTGATGCTAATGTTATGCCATTCATGACTTAATTTGTAAAATGAAGAATTTACTATTTGTAGTTTTCACCCTGTTTTTGGTGATCAATATCTCTGCTCAGAAAAAAGCAGATGTCACGTTTGAAGTCGGAGCAGTATGCGGGATGTGTGAAACACGCATTGAACAGGCATATGATGTTAAAGGCATCGTGATTGCTGATTATGATCTCGAATCCCACAAGCTTCACGTCGTTTACAAAACGAAACATTTCCCTGACATCCTAGATGTTCACCGTCTTGCCGTGAATGTAGGTCACGACACAGATTTGATTAAAGCTTCCGAAGAAGTCTATGCAAAACTTCATGGGTGCTGTAAGTACAGGGACGAATCAGAAACGCATAAATGTTCAGGGGATCATGAGTAATAGACACGCTTTTTAATTATAGGATGTAAACCTATAGAGATAACATGAAGCATTTAAAACGCCTTTACGTACTCGTATTTATTGTCAGTTGGCTTGCGATGCCCAACCTCAACGCACAGAAGCAAATCAAAGGCAAAGTTCTCGCACCGGAATCTCACATAGGGCATGACCACGCAGAAGGCGAACACGAAGGTGAGGCTGTATATGACATTCTTCCAGGGGCATCAGTGGTTTGGAAAGGAACGACATTGGGAACGATGACGGATCTTTTCGGGTTTTTTAAGCTGCCCGCCCTCAATCTCGGGGACACACTGCAAGTCAGTATGATCGGATATGAGACGGTAGGCCTCGTATATACAGGCTGGGATTATTTGGACATCCCTCTTGAGCCTGGGGTTCTGTTAAATGAGGCACAGATAGAAGCCAAGCAGTCCACAACATCTATTTCTCTTCTCGACCCATTAAATATCCAGCAGCTTAACAGGAAAGAGCTCGCAAAAGCAGCGTGTTGTAACTTAAGTGAAGCATTTGAAACAAACGCTTCTGTTGACGCCTCATTTACAGACGCTGTTACTGGGACGCGTCAGATCCGCATGCTAGGTTTAGATGGTAAATACACGCAACTTCTTGTAGACAACCTTCCAGGACCACGGGGATTAAATGTGGTACAAGGGTTGTCTTTTATTCCTGGGCCTTGGATAGATAACATTTCTATTTCAAAAGGAACGGGGTCAGTCACAAATGGCTATGAAAGTATCACAGGCCAAATCAATGTCGCGATGCGAAACCCAGAAAACGCAGAGCCTCTTCACGTGAACCTTTATTTAAGTGGCGACGGAAGAATGGAATGGAATCACGTGAGTCGCCATCAAGTAAGCAGGCGTTGGAGCACAGCACTTTTGTCACACGCCGAGCTAGGCACCACTTTAAATGACCGCAATGAGGACACTTTTCTTGACACACCTCTCAAACGCGATATCGTCTTAAGGAATGAGTGGAAGTTTCGTGGAGACAGAGGCATTCGAGGTGAGTATACGATTTCTTCTGTCATGATGAACAGGCTCGCAGGTCAATACGCAGCCTACTCAGATTCGGACTCTCCTTTCGATCTTTTACAACCCTATTTAGAAAACACATCATCTGACGACCCCTGGACTGCAGCGACAAAGATTTCTAGATTCGAAGCTTCTGCAAAAACGGGATTTGTATTCCCTGAAAAGTCTTGGCAATCGATCGGGACTCAATTTTTTGCCTCAACGCATACGCAAGAACATACGTTCGGTAACAGGAGCTATGAGGGCACTGAAGATTATTTCAGAGGAAACATCCTCTTCTCTAGCATCATTAACAATACGGATCACAAATTTACCACCGGCGTTAGCTTTGTGTATGACGATTTTAATGAGATCGGCACATGGGGTGCAGAATACGACGCGTGGGACAGTGAAAATGATACGATTGCCCGTACAGAAATTGTACCTGGGGCTTTCTTCGAGTACACCTGGACTCCAGGTGAACGCTTGGTCGTTGTGGCTGGCCTAAGAGGAGACCACCACAACCTTTATGGCAATTTTGCATCACCTCGTTTGCATGTTCGTTATTCACTTGCTGAGGAGACCTCTGTTAAACTCGTCGCGGGCCGTGGGTTCAGAACGGCAAATGTGTTTATGGAACAATTGGGATCTTGGGCGAGCAACAGACGCTGGAATATTCAAGAAGATTTGGCCCCAGAAGTAGCAACGAACGTGGGGGTGAACCTGGTGTCAAAATTCAGACTCAACTCGCGAGATGCTTCACTTTCTTTGGACGGGTACTATACCAATTTTGACAACAGAATCATTGTAGATTTATACAACTCACCACACGAAGTAAGTATCTACAATCTGAATAACTCTGGGGGATACCCGTCTCGATCGAGCTCAACGACGGTTCAGTTGGAGTTCGATTGGTCTTTCCACAGGCGATTAGATATTAGGGCTGCCTACAGATGGGTGAATGCCGTCACTGGATATGCTTCAGGTGATTTTGATGCAGGGAATGGGTTTGAAATGCAGCAAGATCCATACGTTTCTAAGCACAGAGCGTTTACCCAATGGAGTTATGCGAGCAAAGCGTCAAAAGAAGGCTACCAGACCAGAATTGATGCCACCGTACAATGGGTGGGGCCTCAAGCGCTTCCAGTTCCAGGAGGCATGGCGTCAATGCATCCAAGTGTTTCACCATCGTTCACCCAGGTCAACCTTCAATTCACTCAAATGTACCCTGGAAACCTAGAGCTTTATATCGGGGTAGAAAATCTGACGAATGTGAAGCAAATGTCTCCCATCGCAGGTGCAAATACTGAAGGCCTAGATATTGAGAATTTTGATGCGAGCCTTGTTTACGGTCCTATTTTTGGCCGAATGTCATATGCTGGACTAAGGTGGACGCTGGGGAGTTAAATAGAAAGGCGGAAGCTATCCGTGCATGGTTTCTACAATCCCGTATCGTTTGATGACTTCCCCCTCGAAATCAAGAAATTTCTGCCAGCGTGCATCGACATCAATGTCGCCCCCATATTTTCGTGCGAATTTCAGGAAAGTGGTATAGTGGTGGGCCTCTGAGATCATTAACCCTCTGTAAAATTCAACGAGATCAGGATCAGTCAGTTTTTCTGCCAAAAGACGGAATCGCTCACAACTTCGGGCCTCGATCATCGCAGAAAAAAGCATCCTGCTGACGAGTTGATTTTCTTTTGACCCGCCCTCACTCAACATATACTTATATAACTCTCCCACGTAGTTGTCCTTGCATTCATACTGAAGCTTCACGCCTCTGTCCTTCATTTTCGCGCGTACCATATCGAAATGCTCGAGCTCTTCAATTGCAATCTTCGTGAGTGCCTCTACCAAGTCCGTGTGCATCGGGAACTTAGTGATGACACTGATGGCATTCGATGCGGCTTTTTGCTCGCACCATGCGTGATCATTTAGAATAGAGTTAATGTTGCTTTCGCAAAGCCTGACCCATTTCTCATCCGTCGCGAGTCTCAACCCCAGAAGAACCTTTTTTGCCTTCTCGTACTTTTCGATTTCTGACATTTAATGATTGGCTATAGTTCGACCCGTATCAAAGAACCCGTGGAAAGCAAATGTCCATCACTTGCCTGTAAACAAAGTTCTCCGCACTCGGTGGAAGCATTTGGCAACACCCTGCGCCAAAGCGTCTCAAGGGTAGAGGGAGGAAGTCCAGAGTAGGTATTCATCACAATAAACCCGTCGGGCTCGACCACTTGTGACACGAGCTCAACGATTTCTACCAAGCTGTGCTCAAGTTTCCATTTCTCGTTTTTAGGACCGAGTCCCCATGTCGGAGGATCGAGAACCACCCCTGAATATTTGTTTCCTCTTTTCACTTCACGGCGAAGAAACTTCAGCGCATCCTCTACCACCCATCGGATTCCGGTCAAACCACTCAGCTCCATATTCACGCGTGTCCAATCGATGACTTGCCTGATCGCATCGACATGTGTGACATCTGCTCCGGCGCTTTTTGCCGCAAGACTTGCCCCTCCGGTATATGCAAAGAGGTTGAGGAGTTTATCTCCTTCTTTGATTTTGCCTGCGATATACTCCCAATTGCAAGATTGTTCTGGAAAGATGCCGATGTGCTTAAATCGCGTCGTTTCAAGGTTAAACTTAAGCCGAAGTGAAGGATGTTTTTCAGATTTGTATTCTAAGTTCCAGCTGTTTGGAACCTTTCCGTTTTGCTTCCAATACCCCGCAGCTTTACTCGTGGATTCAAAGCTGGAGTGTGCTTTATCCCATTCTTTGAAAGATTTCTTTCTGTCCCAAACTGCACTCGCTTCGGGCCTGTCGAGAACGACGCCGCCGAACTTCTCTAGTTTGGCTCCCTCACCAGAATCGAGCAACTCATAATCCTTCCACGTGTCCGCTACAAACCTTTTTATTTTGTGTGATCCCATATGATGCAAAGGTCGTAAATCGAATGGTTAACTCGCACTTAACGTTCTAATAATGAATTCGTCATGCTCAATTGAAAATTTCGCCTCATCTTTGCTTCACATATGGGAAGGAAAAATAGAGGAAGCTGGCCTAAAGGGAATAAAACAAATAGGGGTAGCAAAGGCCAAAGAGGTCAACATGGGGTTTCGAGTTCGAATTCGCCAAAAGATTTACGCAGAACGATTTTGGATGTATTTCGAAAGAGCCCATCCAAACAACTCAATCACAAGCAGGTATCTTCTGCTTTAGGCATACTCAATCACGATGTCAGAAACCTTATCACTGAGCTACTTGCTGATTTGGCGACAAAAGGTAAGCTTGAAGATTTAGGGCGCGGGAAGTATATGCTTGCTGAACAAGAAACTCAACCCTGCTCGGGAGTCATCCAAATCACGCGCTTCGGACGAGGGTTTGTCAAGCAAGAAGATGGCTCGGAGATAAAATTATCTAAGGGCGATACAGGAAGCTCGTTTTGGGGAGACACCGTCGAAGTCGAGTGGTCGAAAAACCGCCGCAGACCGACGCCCTATGTTTCGAAGGTGATTCAACGTCTGCGCAAGGTATATGTGGTGACCATCGAACAAGTGAGGGATTATGCTTTCGGGCATCCCTCAGACACGAAACTCCACACAAACTTCTTTATCCCAGGTCGCTCGTTGAACGGCGCCGTTCAGGGAGATAAGGTTCTCATTGAACTCACCTCGTGGGACTCTCAGGACGATGCGCCTCTCGGACGCGTTGTGAAAGTACTGGGCAAAGAGGGAGACAACGATGTGGAGATGCATGCGATCTTGGCGGAGTACGGATTGCCTCTTGAATTCCCTCCTGAAGTTGAAGAAGAAGCAAAACAATTTACGCCTAGCACAAAAAGTAATGCAGGGCTTGATAAAAAGGAAATCGCCAAACGCAGAGATATGCGTGATGTTCTGACAATGACGATTGACCCTGTGGATGCCAAGGACTTTGATGATGCTTTGAGCCTGAAGAAGTTGAAAAACGGAAATTTCGAAGTAGGGATTCATATTGCCGACGTTGCGTATTACGTCAAACCAGGAAGTGCAATCGATGAGGAAGCAATCAGCCGTGCAACGTCTGTATATCTCGTAGACAGAACGATTCCAATGCTTCCAGAAGTCCTTTCAAACGACCTGTGCTCACTGCGCCCGAACGAAGATAAATTTGCGTTCAGTTCTGTCTTTGAGATGGATTCTGAAGCGAATGTTATCAATGAGTGGTTCGGACGTACGGCAATCCATTCAGACAGAAGATTTGCGTACGAAGATGCACAAGTTCGCCTCGAAACAGGGGAGGGAGATTATGCTGATGAGTTAGGTTTACTCTTCACACTGGCGACCAAGCTTCGCAAAAGACGCTTTGAAAATGGGGGAATTGATTTCAACAGTGAGGAAGTGAGATTCGAGCTTGACGACACAGGAAAGCCGCTTCGTGTCGTGATTAAAAAGATGCGGGAAGCAAATAAACTCATCGAAGACTTTATGCTTTTGGCGAATATTCGTGTCGCCCGTTTCCTTGCAAAAGTGCACCCAGAAAAGAATACGCCTACCCGCACAAGTATTTATCGTATCCACGATAATCCAGACCCAGAGAAGCTAAAATCTTTGAGACTGTTTGTCAGAAGGTTTGGCCATGAAATGCCCAAACCCAACCCCGGCAACGCAGAATCACTGATCCGAGACCTCTTGGTCGCGACTGCTGGAAGCCCGGAAGAGGGAACAGTTAAAACGATGGCCATCAGATCGATGGCAAAAGCGGAATATTCTACGAATAACATCGGTCACTATGGACTTTCCTTTCCGTACTACACGCACTTTACATCGCCGATAAGGCGCTACCCAGACATTATCGTACATCGCCTCCTCCAGCATTATTTAGATGGCGGAGTGGATGCTGACAAGGGAGAAATAGACGCAAGATGTCACCACAGTGGCATTATGGAAAAACGTTCTGCCGAAGCTGAACGCGCAAGCATTAAGTACAAGCAAGTCGAATACTTAATGACGAGAATAGGCGAAACGTATCAAGGGCTCGTCTCAGGTGCTGTTCCAAGGGGTCTCTTTGTGGAAATCCAAGAAAACAAATGCGAGGGCTTTGTTTCAAAAGATGCGCTGCCTAAAGATCATTGGGTGTACGATGAAGAAAAAATCGGCTTTGAAGGAATGCAATCAGGCCGTACAATTGCATTGGGAGATGAGGTGACAATTAAGGTCGTTTCTGCAGACCTTGCAAAACGTCAGTTAGAGTTTGAGATTCTCGTAAATTAATCAGTACTTTTGCCCCTCGATTTGCGCTTGTAGCTCAGTGGTTAGAGCAGTGGACTCATAATCCATTGGTCGTAGGTTCAAATCCTACCAGGCGCACTGACGAGACGCCGCGGAGATTAACGCTCGGCGGCGTTTTTTTTTGGCCCCGTAGTTCAATGGATAGAATAGGACTTTCCTAAAGTTTAGATGCAGGTTCGATTCCTGCCGGGGCTACTAAAGTGATTCTCTGCACCCCTTTGGATGCAGGGATTTTTCATTGGTGATTTAAATGAGATTAAAGCTGCACTGTTAGCCCTTGTTGCTCCACCATGAAGTCAAAGCCCAATGACCACAAAGGATCCCCGTTGACGTTGG
>CAJXHE010000028.1 GCA_913051865.1 uncultured Flavobacteriales bacterium | reverse complement strand
TTGGCTCCTAATTCTTTAAATGTTCCAATAAAACCATCTCGTTCGATTGTGTAACGGACCAGTTCAGACCCTGGCGTAATTGTGAGCTGTCCTTTAGATTCTATCTCTAAATCATTTGCTTGACGCGCGATTGAGGCCGCACGGCTAATGTCCTCATAACTGGAATTGGTACACGAGCCGATGAGTGCATACTCAATTGAGGTTGGCCAACCATTCTTCACTGCAGCTTCCTTCATCTTACTCACTGGCGTCGCTAAGTCAGGCGTAAATGGCCCGTTGAGGTGAGGCTCCAAAGAACTCAAATCCAATTCAATAACTTCATCGAAATATTTCTCTGGATCTGCGTAAACTTCTGGATCGCCTGTTAAATGTGACGCGATTCCATCAGCAGCAGCAGCAACATCTTCTCGACCTGTAGCACGTAAATAACGTCCCATGCTTTCGTCATAACCAAATAGAGACGTGGTCGCTCCGATTTCAGCGCCCATGTTACATACTGTTCCTTTTCCAGTGCATGAAAGCCCAATTGCGCCATCTCCGAAATATTCAACAATCGCACCTGTCCCGCCTTTTGTCGTTAAAATCCCCGCAACTTTCAGTATCACGTCTTTTGCACTCAACCAGCCACTTAACTTACCTGTGAGTTTCACCCCAATTAATTTAGGAAACTTAAGTTCCCATGGCAATCCAGCCATGACATCAACCGCATCAGCTCCTCCAACGCCAATCGCCACCATTCCAAGTCCACCGGCATTGACGGTATGTGAATCTGTTCCGATCATCATTCCTCCAGGAAAAGCATAGTTTTCAAGGACAACTTGATGAATGATACCAGCGCCAGGTTTCCAGAAACCGATACCATACTTATCTGACACAGACTCTAAAAAATTATAGACTTCGTTGTTTTGGTTAATTGCATTTTGCAAATCAGTTGTCGCTTCAATTTTCGCTTGGATTAAATGATCACAATGCACTGTAGAAGGCACATCGACTTTTCTTTTACCCGCTTGCATGAATTGAAGCAAGGCCATTTGTGCCGTTGCATCTTGCATAGCCACCCGGTCTGGCGCGAAATCAACATAATCAATGCCGCGTTGATACACTTGTGTTGGACTACCATCCCACAAATGGGCATTCAAAATTTTCTCCGCCAAAGTCAATGGTCTTTCCATCAATTTTCTTGCAGCTTCAATACGCTCTGGAAATCCAGCATACACTTTCTTAATCATTTCTATATCAAAAGTCATGTTACTTTGATTTTTGTTTCAGGGGGCAAAGATAGGTTAGTACCTTCGGGGCATGAGGATGTCAAAGTCTGTTTTAATTGAACAAATCAAAGTTGCTGTCAGATCAATTCGTGGACAAGCCCTTCGAACCACACTAACAGTTGCCATTATCAGCATCGGAATCATGGCTCTCATCGCTATGGTAACCGCAACTGAGTCCCTTAAAGAGAACATCCGCACAGAATTCTCATCCCTCGGAACAAACACCTTTACAATAAAGCCCAAACGCCAGGGCGGATTTTTTAATGGTCGCAGATCGAGCCCCACATCCAGTATAAATTATCGAGAAACACGACGCTTTGTTAAATCAGTAGAGTCCGACCTTACAGTAACATCATCCATTTATGTGACATCAAGCGCAATTGTAGGCAGAGGATCAAAACGAACAGACCCGAACATTCCTATACTTGGCATAGATGGAAACTATTTAAATGTCGCGAGCATACCGCTATCAAAAGGCAGGGGCTTTACAATCGCTGAAGGAGAGGAAGGCATTCCCTTGATCATCATTGGCGCAAATATCGAAGAAAAACTATACGAACCTTGGGAAACCGTTGTTGGAACAAACCTCATATTGTCTGGCTCACGTTATTTAGTGATCGGCGTTCTTGAGTCTCGGGGAGCGAGTTTTGGGATGTCTCAAGACAATCAATGCTTAATCCCCATACCATCTGTCAGACGTCAATTTTCAGACAACAATAAAAATTACACCATTACGTGTGCTGTAGAAGACCCTGAACAAATAGCTCAGGGAACCGATTTGGCCACAGGGGCATTTAGAATGGTGAGAGGCGACGCACCTGGGAGCCCCAATTCATTCGAAATCAGCAAAAGCAACTCCATGGTGGAAACGTTGCTGGAAGCGACCAGTGGAATCACGCTCGCAGCGAGTGTCATAGGAATCATCACACTTTTCGGCGCAGGAATAGGACTGATGAATATCATGCTCGTCTCTGTGTCAGAGCGTACTCGAGAAATAGGAACCCGAAAGTCCCTAGGCGCAAGCATTAAAGCAATTCGAACCCAATTCTTAATAGAAGTCATTGTCATAGGACAATTAGGTGGAGCAGTAGGTATCGCACTTGGATTGGGGCTTGGAAATCTCATTGCTTCCTATTTCGAAACACCCTTTGTCATTCCCTGGGGATGGATTGCTGTTGGGATGACGCTGTGCATGATTACAAGCTTAGCGAGTGGATATTACCCTGCAAGAAAAGCATCCCTGCTCAACCCCATCGTTGCACTCGGAAGGGCATAAGTGAAGAAGTTGTGTGTTATTAACACTTTGTAGGAATATTTTATGCCAAAGATTAGTGAACACAATGAATGAAGAAGTAATTTTGCCCAATGAATATTCCAACCGTTAGATTTACACGTGATAAGTCAGGGTTTTCAAAGGCACTCCGCTCTCGCGTAGACGCGTACTTTTTAGACAACAAACTTAACAAATCCGGTGGGTCACCGATGTTGTTTAAGTCTGTATTAATGCTCTCTCTTTACTTCATTCCATGGGCGCTTTTCACTTTCGGAGTGACGGGTGGTGGCGTTTGGTTTTGGCTCGCACAAGTGGCGATGGGATTTGGCTTAGCAGGAATAGGCTTAAACATTATGCATGACGGAAATCACAGTGCTTATAGTACGAAACCATGGTTGAATAAACTCATGGGAAAAACCATTGATCTGGTGGGTGGGAATTCTGACATGTGGTGCATACAACACAATATATTACATCATTCATTCACGAATATCAATGGATTAGATGAGGACATCGACCCAGCCTCGGTCCTTCGATTCAACCCAAATAAGCCACTTTATAAGATACATCGATTCCAATATATCTATGCTTGGTTTTTCTATTGTCTCATGACTGTTTCTTGGATGATTTCGAAAGATTGGCAAGCACTCGCGAGATACAAAAAGAAAGATCTTATCAAGACGACTGGAAAATCTACTGGCCGAATTGCAATTTATATGGTGTTTACGAAGCTTTTCTATTATTTCTACATCATCGCCCTACCCATCATTCTCACTGATATCGCATGGTGGAAAGTGATACTGGGATGGCTTGTGATGCACATCGTAGGGGGCTTCCTTATGGCGATAATTTTCCAACCGGCTCATGTGCTAGAACATCATGTTTTTCATGATGGCGAAAATAACAAAACTTTAAGCACTGACAGACTACAACACCAACTGGAAACATCTTCAAACTTTGGTGTGAAGTCACGTATTCTAACTTGGCTATGTGGAGGGTTGAATTACCAAATAGAACATCACCTCTTCCCAAACATGTGTCACCTTCACTACAGGAAGATTGCGCCTATCGTTAAACGGACTGCAAAAGAATTCGGACTCCCATATAGAGCCGATGTATCATTCGGACAAGCACTGAAGCTACATACAGCAATGCTAAAAAGCTTAGGAAGACCCGCTCAGACAGCATAGTTTTTTTTTTAACTAAAAGTTTTTGTACTTTTGCACCGCGTTAGAAAACGCATGCGTGTTTCATCCGTTGTCGGCACGCGCCATATTCAGACTCGGTACGTTATTCGCAAACGTTTTCTTGCGACCATATATTTTTATCTATGTCTTTCAAAGATTTAGGCCTGAGTGATTCGATAATCGATGCCATTCAGCAAATCGGCTATGATACGCCAACACCCATTCAAGAGCAAGCAATTCCAAGTGTCTTAGAAGGCCGTGACCTTCTGGGAAGTGCACAAACTGGAACAGGAAAAACAGCAGCATTTACACTGCCAATAATTCACTTACTTGGATCGAGACCCTCAAATTCACAGGGAAAGTCAAAGCCCATCCGCGCATTAATCATCACGCCAACCCGTGAACTCGCTTCTCAAATCGACGATAACGTTAGGAATTATTGCAAAAACTCAAATCTTCGGTCAACTGTTGTTTTTGGAGGTATCCCTCAAAGAAGACAGGTTGATGCGATTCGCAGAGGTATCGATATTTTAATCGCGACACCAGGAAGATTGCTCGATTTGTGTAATCAGGGACATATTCGCCTTGGTGACGTGGAAGTCCTCGTTCTAGATGAAGCAGATACCATGTTAGACATGGGATTCATTCACGACATTAAGAAGATTATTAAGCAATGTCCATCAGACAGACAAACGCTTTTCTTTTCTGCGACAATGCCAGACAATATAAGGAGTCTATCCTCTTCTATTTTGAATGACCCATTACGCATACAAATTGCTGCGGTTAGCTCTGCTGCAGAAACTGTAGAACAGAAAGTTTATTACGTCCGCCAATCAGACAAAAAAGATTTGCTCGTCCACCTACTAGAAAATGAGGAGATTGCAAATGCTCTGGTCTTCACAAGGACGAAATACGGTGCCGATAAAGTTGTAAGACATTTACAAAACAACAACATTCCGTCTGAAGCAATTCATGGAAACAAATCTCAGCCTGCCAGAGAAAAAGCACTTAATAGATTTAAGAAAGGCAGAGTAAGGGTTTTAGTTGCAACAGATATTGCATCTAGAGGTATTGATGTTGATGATCTGAGCCACGTATTTAATTTTGAACTACCTAACTTGAGTGAGAGTTACGTTCACCGTATCGGGAGAACAGGTAGAGCTGGACGTGAAGGAACTGCAATTTCATTCTGCAATGAAGGCGAAGAGCGCAATTACCTTAGAGGAATTCAAAAACTCTTAGACCGTGAAATAGAACTCATAACAGACCAGCCCTACAATATGCCAATGGACCCTGTAGGCATGGTTATGCCTAAAGGTGGTGGTAAGAAAAACAGTCGCAACCGCGGAGGCGGAGGCGGAGGCGGAGGTGGTCGTGGATATGGTGGTGGTAGTGGTGGTGGATCGAGATCTTCTGGCCGATCTTCTTTCGGTTCTTCAAACAATAGAGAAAGATCTCCCAGACGTTTTGAAAGAGACAATAAAGGCAGAGGTGACAGAAAGACAAGTGTATCGAACAACGGTTCGTCTTCAAACGGTTACGGGAAACCATCCGAGAACGATTCTAGAAGAGATGGTCGCAATGATGGGTATAAAGGATCTTCGTTTGGGCCTCCTAGAAACAGAGACGTTGGAAACAGAGACAATAGAGGCAGTGGCGGAGACAACAGAGGAGGTAGTAACGACAACAGAGACAGAAGAGACAGAAGCGACAGAAGCGACAGAAGCGACAACAGAGGCAGAAGCGACAATAGAGGCAGCGGCGGATACAACAGAGACAGAAGCGACAACAGAGGCGGCAGTGGATACAACAGAGATAGAAGCGACAACAGAGGTAGCGACAACAGAGGCAGCGACAACAGAGGTAGCGACAACAGAGGTAGCGACAACAGAGATAGCGGCGGATACAATAGAGGAGACAGAAGCGACAACAGAGGAAACAGCAACAATAAAGGTGGTTTTAAGAAAGAAGGTTTTAAAAAAGGTGGCTTTAAAAAATCAAAATTTAAAGGCAACACATCCAAACCGAAATCTGGATCAAGTTCATTCAATAAATAATTAAAATGTAATTTGTAACTTGTGACTGCCATTATTTGGCATTGATAATACTTCAAACATGAAAACAATGACTTGGATCGCAAGCACTTTACTTATTGTGCTATCTGCTTGCAATGATAGCGCTCCCGCTCCCATAACCTCAAAGGTCTCTCAAACGAAGAACGTTGATACCGAAAATCAGACTGCCGAAAATCAGACTGACAAAGTATCACCGAGATACAAAAACGGCACAAATGATCAAAATAGAGGTGACAAGACAGGAAGAGTAGCCCTTAACGGCAACGTTAAGGCTGCTGAAGGATCTATGATACACTTATATGTCACGGAAGCCCGAAACAAAGCGTTGCTAGACAGTGCTGAGATTAAAGGTGGAACGTTTTCATTTCCGAACCTCGAAGTAAGCCGCGGATTTTATGAGCTTGTACTTAATGGAAAGGCAAACAACAAAACTCAAATAGTACTCAATCCTGATGAAAGTGATGTTTACATTGATTTTAAATCAAGCAGACTTAATGGCACTAAATTAACGCCTGGCTCAGCTGAAAACACAGCTTGGACTGAGTATATCAAACTAGAGAATATCAACAAAAATGAGATAAAAAATCTAAGGAAAGGACTGAAAGACAGCCCATTTAGATCTAGAATTGAAGAGCAAATAAAAGGCAAGGAATTGGAATTAGTGCAATCTCAGCACAAACTGATCGACCAATATTCAGACACCTACGTTGCAAAAGTTTTGTCTTGGAAAAACCCAAAGTACCCATCTACACAGGGACGGTATTTTGAAGATATGGACCCTCTGGACAACAGTTTGATACACACGCTCGCAATCAGTGACCGAATTCAAGGCATGATGGTGAAATTCAGTAAAGGTGAAGAAAGTGGTTTCCTAGCTTGTATTGATATTATTAAAGCTCACTTTGAGCCAAATCCCAAGACATTAGAAAGCGCCCTTTACGCTATGCTTGATGGGTTTTACAACACTGGCAAGGAGGATATATGCCAATACATTTTAGATAACTACATTTTTGATGAGGACTGTGGCGCAGATTTAAGTGATGTCATCCGTCAACGTGCACAGGGTATTATTAACCTTCAAGTAGGAAAGACGCCACCAAATTTTGTCATAGAATCGTATACCGGAGGCAATGTGGATTTAATGAAGACTGCTTCAGAAAACAAGTATACACTCGTCATGTTTTGGGCTTCATGGTGTCACAAATGTGAACAGGAAATCCCTGTATTAATACCATTGTACGCCAAATACAGCAGCATGGGATTCGAAACAATAGGCGTCTCAATAGATCAAGCGCGAAAGAGCTGGTCAGACGTTATTGAATCACGTGGCATGCAGTATCTTAATGTTAGCCAACTTCAAGGATGGGACAGTCCTGTAGTGAAAGATTATAAGATTACAGCCACACCGACTTACTTCTTAATTGATTCAAAAGGAGAGATTGTGCTTAAGCCCAAACGCATTTACGAAGTGGATGCATTTCTAACCCGTAACTTAAAATAGCCTTCGGCGACTGCTGTTACGCCTCCTTCTTAGACGCAAGATATTCCTCATGAATCTGGAGAATGATCCCATCACTTAGCCCAACTTTAGGCACGATGATCTTGTTTGACCCTGCCAATTTCATGATCCGGAGGTAAATTTCTGCTGCTGGAACAATCACATCAGCTCTGTCGGGCTTGAGCGAAAATTTCTCTACTCTGTCTTTAAAAGAATATGCTTTGAGTGTATCCTTCATCTCTTCAATTTTAGATAGAGAAATAGGCGCGTTTTTGGGGTTACGAATAAGACGCTGTATGCGGTTAATATTCCCTCCTGTCCCTATCGACATGATTTTTTCAGAGCCTTCAGAAACGTGTTTCACAAATTCAGCAACGGCATCCCACTCGCCATCTTCTACCATGCCTTTAATGGTACGTATTGTTCCAATTTTAAAAGACTTACCTCTTATTCTTTTTCCATCGCGAATCAAGGTCAATTCAAGGGAACCTCCTCCAACGTCGATATACAAGAAGTCAGAATTTGATTTATACGTTGCGACACTGAAATTCCTAAAAATTAAATCAGCTTCTTCTTGCCCTTTAATCAATTCAATCTTAACATTTGCCTCCCTCAGAACAAGTTCACAAACTTCTTCAACATTTTTTGCTTCTCTCATGGCACTGGTCGCACAGACCCGAAACCATTCTATATCATACACATCCATCAAATACCAAAAAGCCCGCATCACTTTTACCAGATTCCTTGCTTTTTTATTAGAAATCCTTCCTGTTTCAAAAACATCTTCTCCCAAACGAATCGGCACGCGTGTGAAGCTGACTTTTCTTACTTCGTAACCACTTTTAGCGATGTTCACCTCTTTTATTAAGAGACGCACTGCGTTCGTACCGATATCTATTGCTGCAAACTTCATCCTTGAATTAATCCAACTAAGATAGGGTTCAGTTATCTTTACGCAATCATTTAAATAACCCACAATCATTATGGCAGTTTTAGTAGGTCAAAAAGCACCTTATTTCTCATCAGCAGCTGTTCTTAACGGCAGCGAAATTGTTGGCGATTTCTCATTAGAGCAATACCTCGACAACAAGTACGTCATCTTATTTTTCTACCCGAAAGATTTTACATTTGTTTGTCCTACAGAGCTACACGCTTTCCAAGAAAAACTGTCTGAATTCGAAAATAGAGGATGCCAAATTGTAGGTTGCTCTACTGATACAGCAGAGAGTCATGCCGCTTACTTGCGTATGCCTAAAAACAATGGAGGAATCCAGGGCATCACATACCCACTTGTTGCAGACACTGCGAAAACCATCTCAACAAATTTCGACGTACTGACCGGCATGTACGACTATGATGACGAAGGGAATTTAATCAGCGACAACGAACTTATCGCATACCGTGGTTTATTCTTAATCGACAAAGACGGAGTTGTTCAGCACCAGCTGGTCAACAATCTTCCTCTTGGACGTAACGTTGATGAAGCACTCAGAATGCTCGATGCACTCATTCATGTTGAAACAGAAGGCGAGGTTTGTCCTGCAAACTGGAACAAGGGAAAAGATGCGATGCAGGCAACTGATGAAGGTGTCTCAGGATACCTTGCAAGTAACTAACCCCCTACTTCTTGGCTTTCATCACTTTTAAGTCAGACCATTTGTATGGCACTGGTTCTGATTGAACTGAATCAGGAACATCCAACCCCTTCAGGAAGTCCAAAGCTATTTTGTTAAATGGCTTTGGACTTTCTATGCTTACGACATGTCCACACCCCTTGATGACTGTCAAATGCGCATTCTTTTGCAATTCAGTGAAATGCTTAGCTGAATTAAAAAAGATATGATCTTGGTCTCCCATCACAACGAGGCAAGGTGTCTCTATTTGACGGCCAATGTATTCTTTAATAAGTATAAAAAATGGCTTGTACAATTCCATCCATTTCAAGTACTCTACAACATTCATCCTCCTACTTTGTCTCCTGAAAATATACCGACTTAATCTGTGGTTTTTTCTGGGCAGAACAATAAAGCTAAACAGGGAATAGAAAACTCGATATGGTAAAATATAGGTGAGGATTTTACCGCTGTGAACGAAAGCATGCATGAACTTGCTTCCGTCAAAAATAGCGCCAGCCATCACCATCTTATCGATCAGTTTTGGTCTGAGAATATCTATTTTTTGTAAGATCACTGAACCGATACTTAAAGATAGAAAGTGTGCTTTTGTGATTTTGAGAACGTCAAGCACTTTAATAATATCCTTGCCGACGATATCAAAATCATATGAATCGTAGGAAGGCTGTATGTTTTTTGAAAAACCGTGATCACGTAGGTCTATCAGAAGAAGCCGAAAGTCCTTTGCGAGATCGTCAATTTGAAATTTCCAAGTCTTTATTGACCCTCCCGCACCATGAACAAAGACAAGCCAAGGTGCATCAATGTTCCCCTGTATTTCATAATGCAATAAGTCTCTCGGCGCCGATTTCATCTCAACACAAATCTGATAATTTCTCTTTCAAAATAGCGATTTTCGCGACTGCATCCTGCTCCTTATTTCTCTCTATTTCAATCACTTTTTCAGGAGCTCCGCTGATAAATCGTTCGTTGGAGAGCTTCTTTCTAACGATGTTGAGAAACCCTTCTTGATACGCCAAGTCCTTTTGAATTTTCACTTTCTCGGCTTCTATATCAAAACTCTCTCCAAAAGGAATATAGAACCGATGTCTTCCGACCATAAACCCATAAGCACCTTCAACTTTATCTTCAACATCAACTGTGGAATCAAGGTTCGTTAAATGCTCAATCGATGTCTTGATACGTTCTGGATAACCGTCCGCACGATGTAACTTTAGTTGCAGTTTTTCTTTATTCGCAATCCCATTGTCTTTCCTAATATTTCTCACGCCACCGACTATTTCTTTTAACAAATCGAAGTCTTGAATGATGTTTGAATCCACCCCTCCTGCTATAGGCCATGAAGTAACGATTAGTGCTTGTTGTGGTGTTTCCCTATCCCCCAACCAGTGCCAAACCTCTTCTGTTAAGAAGGGCATAAAAGGATGAAGTATTTTGATCAAAGTCTCAAAATGAACGAACGTTGCATCCAAGGTTTTTCTGTCAATTGACTCTCCATACGGGGGCTTTACAAGCTCTAAGTACCAGCTACAAAACTCCTCCCAAACAAGCCTATAAGTCGTCATTAAAGCCTCGCTTAATCGAAATTCTCCGTATTGAGATTCAAGATCTTTCAGCGCTGTGTTTGTACGACTTTCCAACCATTCTACTGCGAGTGCTGAAGATTGCGGTTGTTCTTTTTTCTCATCAATCTTCCAGCCTTTAACAAGTCTAAAGGCATTCCATATTTTATTTGAGAAATTTCTTCCCGTCTCGCATAATTTTTCGTCAAATGGCAAATCATTCCCTGCTGGTGATGTCAGCAGCATTCCTACCCTTACACCATCTGCACCATATTTCTCCATGAGAACAATCGGGTCAGGGCTGTTACCAAGGCTCTTTGACATTTTTCGCCCCTGCTCATCTCTTACAATTCCAGTAAAGTATACATTTTTAAAAGGTGGCAAATCCCTGTAGTGATATCCACTCATGATCATCCTCGCCACCCAGAAAAACATAATTTCTGGTGCAGTGACCAGGTCATTCGTCGGGAAGTAGTAATCGACTTCTTCATCTTGATGCAGACCATCAAAAACTTGTATCGGCCAAATCCAAGAACTAAACCAAGTGTCCATCACGTCCTCGTCCTGCTTTAACTCTGCATTTGTAATCTCTCGCCCTGCTTTCTTTGTGGCGAACTCTAACGCCTCCTCTTGTGTCTTCGCGACCACGAAATCATCTTCACCTTCTCCGAAATACCAAGCGGGTATGCGATGCCCCCACCAAAGCTGTCTGCTTACGCACCAATCTTTGATGTTCTCCATCCAATGCCTGTAGCTGTTCTTAAACTTTGCCGGATGAAACTTAATTGTATCATCCATCACATGATCTAAAGCCGGCTTAGCGAGCTTCTCCATGGCCATGAACCACTGAAGCGACAACCTTGGCTCAATGACAGCATCGGTTCTCTCGCTTCTCCCCACTTTATTTGTGTAGTCCTCGACTTTAACAAGTCCACCCAATGCATCAATATCCTTTGCAATCTGTTTCCTAACTACAAAGCGATCTATCCCTTCATACTTGCCTGCATCAGCACTCATCGTCCCATCGGCTGCAATCGTATTGATCACCTCAAGGTTATGCTTTTCCCCCAGTTCGTAGTCATTTACATCATGAGCAGGAGTCACTTTTAAACATCCCGTACCAAATTCTATGTCAATATAATCATCTTGGATGATGGGGATTTCTCTGTTGCAAATCGGCACGATGGCTTTTTTGCCCTTCAGATGCATGTATCTCTCATCATCGGGATGGACGCAAATCGCAGTATCGCCTAAAATGGTTTCAGGCCGTGTAGTCGCAACAGTCACCCACTCATCTTCTGTTCCGACAATCTTATATCTTACATAGTAAAGATGTCCATTTTCCTCTTTGTGAATGACTTCCTCGTCACTTAAAGCGGTAAGTGCTATCGGGTCCCAGTTTACCATTCTAACACCTCGATAAATAAAGCCCTCGTTGTAGAAATGAATGAACGTATCTATTACGCCTTCGTAATAACCTTCATCCATCGTAAACCTGGTTCTATCCCAATCACAACTGGCACCGAGTTTTTTGAGTTGATCGAGAATAATGCCTCCATGCTTATGTGTCCAATCCCATGCATGACCTAAAAATTCATCACGGCTTAAATCACTTTTCTTAACTCCCTCCTTACGTAATTTCTGAACCACCTTTGCTTCAGTAGCGATCGACGCATGGTCTGTACCAGGTACCCAGCACGCATTTTTCCCAAGCATCCTAGCTCTCCTCACAAGAACATCTTGAATGGTGTTGTTGAGCATATGCCCCATATGAAGAACACCAGTAACGTTTGGAGGGGGTATTACTACTGTGTACGGCTCTCTCTCGTCTGGAGTAGATTTAAAATATCCGTTTTCAAGCCAGTAGCCATACCATTTGTCTTCCGTCGTGCGGGGATCGTATTGAGCAGGGATTTCCATAAGCGCAAAAATAATTCATTAAAAAACAAAGCCGCCATAAAAGGCGGCTTTGAAAAATTGTTTTTTGAACCTTTAAATATTCAAATTAGTTATTTGTCGGTGCACCTGTAGCAGGCTGCTTTACAGGAACGCCACTTGGAGCTCCTAAATCAGCTGCTTCTACACGACCTTTAATTCGAATAACCTTTGTAGGTTCATTTGAAGAATTCGAGGTAATCGTTACCGATTTATTAATAGGTCCGATACGTTTGGTATCATACTTCACACTAATTGCAGAAGTCGCTCCAGGCATAATAGGATCCTTATCACATACAGGCACTGTACAACCACAAGAACCTTTACATCTTGAAATAATTAAAGGCTCTGAACCAGTATTTGTTACCGTAAACTCACAAGCTCCGTTTCCACCTTGCGTGATTGTTCCGTAATCGTGCGTCGTTTTATCTAAGGAGATTAAAGGACCATTTGCGACTTCTTGTGCAGAAATGAAAGCCATTAAGCCGAAGGCAAGAATAAATGTTGATAAAAGTCTTTTCATAATAAAGTGAGTTAGTGCTCAAAATTGTGAGAGCATAAAGATACAAAAAAAATACAAATCACATAAACCAATAAACATGCCAAAAAACAGATAAAAAAAGGCCACCCATATGGATGGCCTTTCTTTCATATGTTAAAGTCGTTTTAGTTACATGTAGATCCGAAGACCGACAAGAATAACAGAAGGTCAGCCGTTGCAGCAACACCGTCACCGTCTAAATCACCAAGACAATCCGATCCGCCCTCGAAGGTACAAGAACCATCGTCATCATTCGCTAAAGAATTGAAGTTCTCAGCAGCATCATATGTGCAACCTAAGATGATACAAGAACCATCGTCAGTATTCGCTGTGCTATCAAAGTTTGACGCAGTAGCATCTGTACAACCATTTACCACCTCAATACAAGAACCATCATCCGTATCAGCATCAGCATCGTAGTTGAATGCAGTAGCGTCTGTACAACCTAAGTAGAAACAAGAACCGTCGTCAGATCCTGCAGCAGCGTCGTAGTTAGAAGCATTCTCATCAGTACATCCTGGGAAAACACACGCAACACTTAACTCACATGGTGCGTAGTTAACAGCTGTTGGCTGTCCACATCCCAATGGGAAGTTCAACATAGGTGCAGCCCATAGGAATTGACCAGCTCCAGTCGTCGGATCTGCAGACACAGGAATCGGAGAGATCCAGAAAGTGCCATTGCCTACCATAGGAATGTTGTTTCCAAGGGCAGCCACTGTCATAGCAGATCCACAAATAGAGAACTGTACCGTAGATGCAAGCGCAGCAAGCTCACCAAGAAGTCCAGTTGGATCATTAATTCCAGCCATTGAAAGTGGTGTAGCACCATCTCCAACGATGACACCATTGATGCTTACGTCTGGGTTAACACCACCAGAAGCTTCACAGCCACCAGCAAGCGCCTCAAAAGGCGTGCCTGATAATGTTAAACCTACCAACCAAACCACATCAGATCCAGTAGGAATTTCTGTTCCTTCGTAGTAATCACACGTTGCATTATCAACAGTAGCCGCTTCGTCGTAGTTACAAGCAATAGCGTCAGTACAACCTTCAAGGTTTAATGAAACTCCGTCACAATTGTATCCAGGAGTAGCATACGTACAAGATCCGTCGTCCGAAGTCGCAAGCGCGTTAAAGTTACACGCTGATGCATCTGAACAACCTGGTCCTGAAGAAATGAGATCCATTGCAAGTGCCAAACGTGGCGCTGTGTAGCCCTGAATAGCATCAATCCACATATTTGCCTCTGTTGGGCCCATATCTGGGTTTAATGTCATTTGAGTCGCCCAAATTGTTGTTCCGTTTGCTGCATCATAAGCTTGAGCAGCCGCTTCATCCCACCACTGCCATGGAGAACCATCAAAAGGCTGAGTTGGCATTCCATCTACGTAGTTGTTTATTACTGGAAACAATCCATCAGATCCGCCATTTGCAATAGCCTCTAAAGAAAGAGGATCGCTAAGACCTGCTGATTGGAAGACTTCATTGTTATTAGGTGCAGCTTGAGCATTTATTTCAGCCTGTACATCATAAGCACCACTTACTTCAACAATGAGGTTTCCTGTTGTAGGAACAATAAGTGTACCCGTTGTGTAGGGA
Source organism: uncultured Flavobacteriales bacterium (assembly GCA_913051865.1). Taxonomy (GTDB): domain Bacteria; phylum Bacteroidota; class Bacteroidia; order Flavobacteriales_D; family Sanyastnellaceae; genus UBA974. The sequence goes on along the minus strand of CAJXHE010000028.1, from coordinate 6,906 downwards.
GCAAATGGATCGTGAGGTGTTTGGAATGAAACCATAGGAACATCTCCCGACTCTAGCCAATTTAAATCACCTAAAGCACCACCCATATTCATTGCAAAACTTACGTCAGAACTGTACCCAACGTGTTGTGCGATACAAAGCTGAAGGAAAGACCCGTCAGGCTGAGGCACAAATCCGTCAGTTGTTCCATCTGGATTACCATTTACACCTTCAATAACCATTGGGATATCTGGTGTTGCTGCATCAGCATCATGATCATAGAAAAACTTAGAGATTGGCATTCCAGAGTCACTAATAATAATATCATTGTAATCTGAGATAGTAGCCGCTGCATAACTAACATAACCTCCTGTACCCTCTCCGAAGTAACCTACTTTCGTAGGGTCAATCCCGAATGTGTTTCCTTGAACATCAGCGTCCATACGGAAGTAACGCACGGCAGTACGGGCATCTTGTACACCACGGTAAGCAGCATTAATAAGCTGAAAAGTACGCTCAGACTGAGTTGCAGCAAGAGGATTCCAACCTAAACGGTAATCGATAGAAGCAACGACGTATCCCATACGTGCGAATCGAGAACAAATCTCAACTGCACAGTTGTCATCTCTGTCACCTGTAGCACCTCCATTAAGGTAGGTAGGTAGAAAGTTTCCTGTATGGAGGTAAATAATAAGTGGTCGGTTTGTTTCGGTATCACCTGATGGGGTGTAAACATCCATGTTTTGTGGCAATGCCATCGGAGGCAAACCCTGAAGTGTTGTAATTACACTCACGTTGGCTGCATATGTAATGTCAGAGGTTACAGTTACATCGGTAAAAATTTCGTCCACATAACGAACCTGTGCGGTAATTGTGCTCACAAAGAGCATTGCAAAAATTAACGAATAGAAATGTCTCATGAGAGTTTTTTTGATTTTAAGAAAGATGGTACAATTTACGTCTAAAATTTGATAAATACACATAAACCTGTATAAAAAACGTATGAACTTGTGTTTTTAAGCGACAAACTTTGGGTTTCGGTAGTGATTACTTCGCGAAATCATACAATATACTCACATAGGCCAGACGACCTACTTGAGGCCCACCATATGTTTCAATATGTATATTAGAAAGCAGGTTAGAGCCGCCGACTTTGAAGGTCGTATTAATTTGATCAACATAAAAGTTAAGCTGTGCATCAACAAGATCGTATTGAGGAATCACCCCTGTAAATTGAGGGGAACCCTCAAAGACAAATTGCTGTACCCAACGGTAATTGACGCCGAAGCCCCAGCTGTTTTTATTCCCAGCCTCAAGACCACGGGCAGTGATTCCGAGATTAAATTTATGCTCAGGTGTATTAAAAGCAGGTATGATAGGATCATCCTCATTTGTTTTCACCAATTTATTCCAACTGTAGTTTCCTGTAAGTGAAAACTTTTCATCTAAATAATATTGCAGCCCCATTGACGCACCTTGTGTTTTGACCTCATTAATAGAATTCGCTGCATAACGATACACATCAATGCCCTGTACCGCTGTTGATTGGGGAGCAAATGCAATATCAAGCCCTATATTATATCCAATAAAATCAGTGTAGGTACTGAAGTAGCAACCAGCATCTATATATAGTTTCTCGCCTATTGTCGTTCGATAACCTGCTTCAAGCGTTCGAACCTGCTCAGGTCTTATTGGCGCGATATCGAAATATTCTAAATACGCCGGGTCCATGCTTATCGATCCCACAGGAATTGTTTGCGCTCTGTAATCAATAAAGCTTTGGATGGTCACTAAATCTTGAACGCCATTTAAATTACCTACCAATGTTGCGGGTCCCACGTCTAAGAAGAGGTATTGATCTGCAAGCGTCGGGTTCCTGAGTGCCGAACTAAACGACACTCTTGCGAAATCCTTCGTGTTGGGAGACCAAACAAATGAAATTGCGGGAGAAACCATAAGCGGAAAATTGACATTTTTATCAACTCTGACTGTGCCTGTGACGATCATGTCATCTTCTAAAAAACGCTTTTTCGCACCCAAATATGCACCAGCTTCCGCATTTGTAATGACGACACCAGAGGTATCGCTAAAAATAGTTCCTTCACTTACAGGCGTGTATTGTCTGAAATTTCCGCCCACTCTTATTTCTTCAAGAAACCATGGCTCAAAAATGTACTCTCCATGAACATGGACCAAAGAAGATAAATCGTGGAATCGCGTCCCACCTTCACCTTCGTTATTCTTGCTCGTAATTAATTGGTTAAAAAGGGTGTTAAAATCAGCTGAACCAGGGGCGAGAAGACCGACAGGGTCAACTGAAACACTAGCTAGGTCTGCATATCCATTATTTGTCAATAGCTCAACTTGATTATGCCAATCTACAAGATTGTCATAATTATCTAAATACCACTGGTCTTCAGCACCATCAGGTATTGCACTGTTATAAGTTATTATATCCCAGAGCCTACTTATTTTATTGGGTCTATCTAAAATAATACTTGTTGTCGTGTCGGGAGGCAAAAGAACAGCGGCGGGGTATGAGTCAGTAATTGTGGTTCCAAACTCATTCACCCAGTACCGTTCATATACCTGTCTCCAACCTTCATCCCCCCTTGTTAAATCTTGGAGTTTCAGCGCTGTAGCATAAGGGTCATATGAATCACCAGCATCTTCATTCGTCCTGTATGCCCTTATGAACCATTTGTTTTTCTTTTTTAACTCTAAGCGATGTTGGTAGAATTCGATATTTTTTAAACTGAACCTATTGTCACCTTGGTAAACCGTTGTCCCTTTGCCCATATTAAAGCCATAAATTAACTCTGGACTCTCATAGGTTTTATCAGGTTGCAAACGCCAATGACCACTCATACTCACCTTCGTGTTGTTTGTATTGTAATCGACCAAATCCACCTCTTTATATCCTGTCCTGTAGAACAAGCCCATTGCTCCTTGGACCGGAGTCGTAGTTTGAGAATAATCAAAGAGGGAATTGTATTCGTCGCCATAGATATTCACCGCATCAAAGCGCCCGGGATTTGATGCTGAAACTGATGATCCATCGATGGGGTCGTAGTTCGTCGCCTCCCAGTCATATGCTTCGAATCTGAAAAAATTAATCTTGTATGCAAAAAACGGGTCTCCCTCTTTATTTTCTATCACGTCAGCCCATCGAAAACCGGTTTCAAAAAGGGGGCGCTCTCCTTTTTTTGTTGTTTCTCCTAACTTGGTAGACACGCTTAACCCAGGAAATACAAAGGGGTCCTTTGTTTCCATATTGATAACACCGTTAAAGGCGCCTGGACCGAAGAAAGCCGAACTTGCACCTGCTATAATCTCTACAGACTTTACGTCGAGATCAGGTGCACCTAGGAAATTACCCAATGAGAAATTAAGTCCAGGACTTTGGTTATCTATGCCATCAATAAGTTGCAATGAACGCACCGGAGATGTCGAGTTAAAACCACGCGTATTAATGATTTTAAATCCGAGAGAAGCAGAGGTGATATCAACACCCTTTAGATTTCCCAGTCCTTCATAAAAGTTTCCTGATGGGGCTTCCTTAATTGCGATTAAGTCCATCGTCTCAACGGTGAGAGGCGCTTGTTTTTGCTTTTCCGAAATCCTCGAACCCACGACTTCTGCGGCCCCGATTAAGATTTGATCTGGCATGAGTTTGACTTCTATCTTCTCCTGTGTTGAATTTACAGTGATCGATTTCAATCCATATCCGATGAAAGAGACCTGAAGAACGACGGGAAACCCTGCAACTTCGAGTCGAAAAAGCCCATCAAAGTCAGTTGTAACACCTTGCCCAGTCTCAGGTACTACGACACTCGCAGAAAACATCGGCTCACCTGTATCACCATCAATCACGTGACCACGCACAACGGATTGGGCGGACGCACTGAAGGTGACAATCGAACAAAATAAAATTAAAATTGAGTATACCTTCGTCATTTTTTTCGTTTTCGAAAGTGAAAGATGATAAATATTATCCGGATTTCGACGAAATCAACGCTTAATTATGCAGACTTTATTGGTTGTATCAAACACAACTATGTCACCATCGCGAAGTTTTCTCCGCTTTCTTAATTCCATTTCATCATTAACAAACACCAGCCCCTCTGTCACAAACATCTTTGCCTCTCCACCTGACATTGCAAGTCCTGTTGCTTTCAGGAGTTGAGAAAGATCAATATATTCAGTTTTAAGGATGAAGTCCTGGCTTTCCATAAAAATCAAGTGTGTTGTTAAATAACTGGGAACCGTGAAGGGTCTGTTTCATTCATATATGAATAAGCAGACTCAACAATATCGTCAACGGAAGGTTTGGAGAAGTAATCACCGTCTGAAGTATACGCAGGAAGATGAGGCTGGGCAGTCAGTGTTCTCGGCTGGCTGTCAAGATGCATCCACGCGCCTTGTCTATTAAGAACTTCATCCAGAAGGTACGCAGACGCTCCGCCAGGCACATCCTCATCGACTATGAGAAGGCGATTCGTTCGCGAAACAGATTCAGCAGTGACACCATTGTTATCAAAAGGCAGGAGCGTTTGAGCGTCAACGAGCTCTACCTCAATGCCCAAGTCTGACAAACGATCCGCAGCATTTGTGCATAGATTAAAGGTTGAGCCGTAGCTCAGAATTGTAATATCCGATCCCGAACGCGTGATTTCAGGTTTTCCAAGCGGCACGGTGAACTCTCCGCAATTCGACGGCATGAATTCTTTTTTGCGGTACCCGTTAAGACACTCTATCACCAATGCCGGCTCTTCAGCGCGAAGCAGGGTGTTGTACATGCCTGCTGCCTGAACCATGTTTCTCGGCACGCATACATGCATTCCCCTCAAGCTAGAGATGATTGCGCCCATTGGAGATCCGCTGTGCCAAATCCCTTCCAGCCTGTGACCTCTTGTCCGCACGATAAGCGGTGCTTTTTGGCCTCCTGCAGTTCGATAACGAACAGTCGCAAGATCGTCACGAAGAATTTGTAACGCGTAGTATAAGTAATCCAGATACTGAATCTCAGCGATAGGTCGCAGTCCTCTGAGTGCCATCCCTATTCCGGAACCGATGATGGTACACTCGCGAATGCCCGTATCTGAAACGCGCACCTCCCCAAACTGTTCCTGCATGCCTTCCATGACCTGATTCACCCCTCCGATTCCGCCCACGTCTTCACCAAACGTAAGCACGTTTGGATATCGCGAAAAAATCTCTTGAAAGTTTTTCTGTAGTACAAGACGACCGTCTACCTGCTCATCCGAAAAAACAGCCGGGATTTCAGGGACATTTAATGCACTGTCTGAATCATCCGAATAAAGATGATTGTTGTACTTCTCTTTTGAAATAGATTTCGCCGCAGAAAGCCAATTGCTAAGGGCTGTCCTCCCTGTAGAACTTGATCCCGCCGACTCCATCAACGCACGACGAACCGCCGTAAATACCTCTGCCCTTCCTGGCTCCATTGATTTCTCAAGATGGGATGCACTCTCGGAATCATCTCCTTCTAGCCCCCGCAACAATGCCACAGCTGAATTCACATCTGCATCTATGTCTAATCTGTATTGCCTCCACGCTTCTTTTTGATGTGAACGCACGTCCTTTTTTGCTTCTTTTCTGATGTCATCAAGTTCATCTTTTGTGGCGGCACCCTCTAAAATGAGGAATTTCTCCATCTGAACAATACAATCATATTCGGCAGCCCATTCTAACCTCTCCTTGGACTTATAACGCTCGTGTGACCCCGACGTGGAGTGACCCTGTGGTTGTGTTAATTCTTCTACATGAACCAAAACTGGCTGATGGTCTTCCCGACACACCCGCTCAGCCTCTTCATAAGTCGCTACAAGTGCAGGATAATCCCATCCATTGACTCTAAAGATCGTCAGTCCATTCGTGCCTTCTGACTTCTGAAACCCACCCAGAGCAATCGATATACTCTCCTTCGTGGTTTGGTATTGCTTTGGGACTGAAATGCCATATCCATCATCCCATACCGACATTAACATCGGCACTTCCAACACACAGGCAGCATTCATTGTCTCCCAGAATGCGCCCTGTGAAGTACTCGCATCGCCAATGGTACCTATTGCAATTTCGTGGCCCTTGCTTGTAAATTTCCCGGATAATTTGGCCAAATCAGGCATTGATTTATAAATCTTACTGGCTTGAGCCAAGCCGAGCAAACGTGGCATCTGACCACCTGTTGGGCTAATGTCTGATGAACTATTGACGTCTGCCAGTTGATCTAACCAATCTCCCTCATCGTTTAAGATCCGTGTTGCAAAGTGCCCCCCCATTTGGCGTCCAGATGAGAAAGGCTCATGCTTGACATCTGCATGGCCGTATAAAGCCGCAAAATATTGTTGCACATTTAGGAGTCCCCTGGACATCATAAACGTTTGATCTCGGTAGTACCCACTCCTCCAATCACCTGGCCTTACAACCTTTGCAAGTGCAATCTGACACATCTCCTTGCCATCCCCGAAAATACCAAATTTGGCTTTGCCTGTAAGCACTTCCTTCCTGCCTAGCAAAGAAACCTCACGACTCACGCACGCCAATTGAAAATCCGTCAACAGCATTTTACGGAAATCAACTTCTATTTCGGGTGCATTTTTCTCTTCTGACATCAGCGCGAAGGTACGAATTCAAAGACTGAATCAGACGCGCTTAGCGAACGCAAAAGCAATCTTTGCACCAAGCCTCGCATTATTCTCAACGAGCGCCACATTTGCCGCCAAACTATCTCCTCCGGTGGCTTCAGACACGTGCGAAAGAATAAAGGGAGTGATTTCTTTACCCGACACACCCAATTCATTTGCGCGCACCAAAGCGTTTTCAATGGCTGTATTAATCACCTTAGCATCCGCCTCAAACGCGTGAGGTATGGGGTTGGCAATCAGAATAGATCCACCGATGCCC
>CAJXHE010000027.1 GCA_913051865.1 uncultured Flavobacteriales bacterium | reverse complement strand
ACGGAAGGTACACCTTGGAACTGGAAGGGAAACTCAGGTTTGGTCCACTGGGAAGAGTGAGATGGAATACAAATACGGGCGTATACTCAGGAACAGCACCATTTGCGCTAATGGAACTACAACCTGCAAACGAGACTGCGCTTTCAATACAACCTTCATTCAATTTGCTGCGCTATTTCGAGTACGTCACTGACAAATGGGTTCGCGCCAGTATCGAGTGGCATGGAGAAGGTGCTCTTTTAAATCATATCCCTCTTATCCGAAGAGCTAAATTAAGAGAAGTCATCGGAATTAAGGGGGTCTTGGGGTCTTGGGACACAAAACACGAAGAACTTGTGTCTCTACCTGAAGGCACCACGGGTTTGAATGGCACTTATGCAGAAGGCGTTATCGGTATCGAAAATATTTTTCAGTTCTTCAGAATCGATTATCACAGACGACTCACGGACTCTGAGGAAGGGATGAGAAATAATTGGGGAATCCGATTGGGATTTTCCGTTGAACTTTAAAACGCGTTATCTAAAATAATAATCGTTGTAATTTTACACCATGGGATTAACGAATGATCTAAACGACGCTTTACATTCTGAAGGACTCGTCAAAAGCTACGGAGGACGAAAGGTTGTAAATGACGTCAGTTTTTACATTAAACCTGGAGAGGTCGTAGGGTTACTGGGTCCTAATGGTGCAGGCAAAACCACAAGTTTCTATACAATCGTGGGGTTGGTTCGGCCTGATGAAGGACGTGTCTTCTTAGGAAAAGAAGAAATTACAATGATTCCCATGCACGAAAGAGCAAAAAAAGGGATTGGATATCTCCCCCAAGAAGCGTCGGTTTTCAGAGCTTTGTCAGTGGAGGATAACTTAAAAGCTATTTTAGAATTGCAATCACTCTCTAAAGAAGCGCAATCCGATAAATTAGAAGAGGTGATCGCAGAGTTTGGACTGAACAAGGTGAGAAAAAGTATGGGCAACGTTTTGTCTGGTGGAGAGAGACGAAGAACTGAGATTGCCAGAGCATTGTGTTGCGCTCCTTCATTCATACTTTTGGATGAGCCATTTGCTGGTGTGGACCCCATCGCAGTAGAGGATATTCAACGTATCGTGATTCAGTTGAGTAAAAAAGGGATTGGTATCTTAATTACAGATCACAACGTGCAAGAAACGCTTCACATCACTGACAGAGCATATTTGCTTTTTGAAGGCCAAATCTTAAAAGAAGGCACCGCTGCGTCACTTGCTTCAGATGCGCAAGTGAGACGCCTTTACCTTGGTGAAAATTTCGAATTAAGACCCGGCAGGTAATCTCGCTGATAATATCTTTGACATGTATTTCCCAAAGATGTCAAACTCTAGATTTACGGTATCTCTCGGCACCAAAGTATGCATGTTCGTTTCCTTCCATGTATAAGGGATGAGCGCAACAGAAAATGAATTGTGTGCGCTTTCAACAACGGTCAATGAGATGCCGTTGATGGTCACAGATCCTTTGGGAACGGTCATCCAAGCGGGGTTTTCAAGCGACGAAGTGTGTTCAAATTTAAGCACGTAAGAACCTTCTCGAGTCTCAGAACTAACCAGGACACCTGTTGTATCAATATGACCTTGAACCATGTGACCGTCGAGGCGGTCACCAAGACGCACGCATCTCTCGAGATTGACTTGATCCCCGATTTTCCAACTGCCAAGTCGGGTCCGAATGAGTGTTTCTTCAATTGCGGTCACAGTATAACGCTTGGCATCGCACTTGACCACAGTAAGACAGGTTCCGTCATGAGCCAAACTTTGGTCTATTTTAAGTTCAGAAGAAAAGGGGCAACGCAGTGTAAAGTGTACGTTTGAACCCTCTTTCTCAATACCCTCGATAACCCCTAAAGATTCAACAATTCCTGTAAACATTCTTGAGTAATTTTTCTGTTTCTTGTTATTCAACTAAAATTCCTTTTCCGCCAACCAAATGTAAGGTGCCTGATATTCTCTCAGGAACAATCCCTTCAAGACGGCGCGTATATACAATAGCTGTGTAGTAATAGACGCCGTCAGGCATACGTTCACCCGTCTCAAAATGAGTGCCATCCCAATTGACATCAGGATCAAGCGTGTAAAACACAGGAACACCCCATCTGTTGTTGATCACAAAATCTACACTATCCACAAACTTCCATGGAAATGGCTGAAAGACATCGTTCATGTTGTCCTGATTTGGAGAGAATACATTCGGAAGAAAATAAAACGGACAATTGTCTACACATTCAATGTTTGAAAACGCACTCTCATTCCGTCTAAATTCACCATCAGGACCTAGGTTCAAACTGTCCAATGCTGTCACTGCAAAACATCCTGCAATACTACCCTCCACGCCTTCTTCATTAAATATAAAAGCAGTGTCCAATTCGAATACACCATCATTGTCAAAAAATGCATAGGGCTTAAGTGAATCGCCTTCGAAAGGAGCCCAGTATAAGATATACCCCATAACATCATCTGCACATCCATCAGTGTCACGCCAAGAAACAAAGTCAATCTCTTGAGGGCAGTCTGGGTCTACCTGTAAAACAGGTGGACAGGGAGGTGTGAAGTCATAGGGGGTGGCACAAAGGATTTGTGCTGCATTGCGCAGAGGTGTTTCTATACCTGAAGCATCATAATATCCCTCGCAAATAACCCTATAACAATACTCTACCCCATTAATCAAGCCCAAATCTTCATATAAAAATGATTGATCAATGGGGAAAGCCTGCCCCCCTCCCGGCGCCACTACACCGGGTATATCAATGCCAACCTCAACCGTATCGAGTGGAATAAAGTCCAGTTCTAAAGGGCCTTTGCGTTCCAAATAGAATATTGTATTCGACCACGGCACGGTAGCCGTAAGTTCAAGTTCAATTCTATTGTCGTTTGGGGTGAGCGTCAAGAATGGTGTTTGGGCCGGGATACTCACACCGATCATTTGATCTCCTGCGATGGTTTCCGACCATGCCTCTACCTGATATGTTCTCGCTTCAGATTCTGTATCTACTTGCACGTGAAAAAACGTCGTATCTAAAGCAAATATATCCAATGGGGAGGAGTCCGAGGGGCCAATTGTTGAGACTTCAACAGCATCTCCTGAGCCATCAATATGAAACACTTTATAAAAATATGGCCCTGGGAAAGCCAAGGTGTCCATTTCTGTAGGAGGCGACCAACCCACGTTCACGACACCTTCGACAGCATCTGTAACCACAACATCTGCATGTGTCATGACAGGCACATCTTTCACAATGGTCGCACATACATCGTCACTTGCAAGTGATTCAGAACCATCCTGAAATCTCATCACGATTCGATAACAGTAGGTCGCTCCGAAACTCAACATATCTTCATCCACGTAGCCTGTTTCATCAAGATTAGGCAAACTGGCAACACGTTCATATCCCAATTCCTCAGGAACACCTGTTTCACAGACAGTCGGACTCCATGCATCAGGATCAAGTTTCCTATAGATGTCGTGATAACCGGCTTCTAATTGCCAGCTTTCTAAATTCTCACTACATTCTCCTCCAGTCCATCCAAGAAGGACTGTATTCCCTACTGCTTCAGCAATGACATTTTCTACTGGCGGAGCCACAACTCGGACATAGGCTGTAGATATATCTGTCAAAGGAACTGCAGTACCTTGATCGGTGGCTTTAAAAATGATTTGGTAAGGCGAAAGTCGAACTTCAGCACAGCTTGGCGCCCAGGCGAATTCACCTATACCTCCACCCAAATTCGTAAACACTGCTGGATTATTCACTTCACTGATAGGCCCCCCGACTGCATTTAAAGTGATGTTATTTCCATCGGGATCAGAAGCGTTAATAAACCACGTCAAGAAAGAACCTGCGACAATGCATGTATCGGGCTGATCTGAAATCTCTGGCGGATGATTTGCACAAACTTGTACATCAATCTGCATATCTCTCACAACTTCGCCCACTTTGCGTAAAGCTCCTGCAACTTCTCTCCACTCTTCTACTCGAATTGCTATATTGTATTCACCCACGAGTTGAGGACTGTTCCAAGTCACATCACCTGTAAACTGGTCAATCTCAAACGCATTATCGTTGTTACTCACTTCGTCAGGATAGATGTAAGTAGGGATGGGTTCACCATTAAAACCTCTACATGGTACCAAACTGTATATAAGTAAATCGCCATCTTCATCAAAAGCTGCGGGGTTATGCACCCAGTCTCTATTTAGGCAAGCATTTTCTGTCGCTGGATTTAAAAGTTGCACGCTATTGTTGTGACCAGCTTCAGGATCAATAATAAGAAGTGACCTAATGGAAAAAGGGGTGTCAACTGAACCAATCATATTTAGAACACCCTCATTTCTATTGGGGTCTTCGACCTTAAGTTCAAATAAGCCTGGCCCACCGTAAGTATGCGTTCCTGTATAGGTATTCACTTGAATATCTCCTATGAGAATATTAATTGACTGCCTATTAAGTGAGTCATATGCCAAACCATTTTCATCTCCCCACCTTATATATAAAACTGGCCTATCTGCAAAAGCAGAAGCCTTTGTATAGGTTGTGACCAATACCTCATACGTTAACGCTTCAATATGTCTGTAGGTTATTTCGCCTGCTCTGTTGTGCGTAGCATTCGCAGTCACGGCAAAAAACATGACGCCAACTGTAAGAAAACAGATCTTGAATAGCTCGATAAACATAGACCACTAAGTTACATCACGACTGGGGCACGTAGGCGAGGTTTTGAGAGCTACCTTTGAGATTCATAAAACGACAACTTATGCGAATAGGACTTACTTCAGGCGACCCAAATGGAATAGGTATAGAGACTCTTCTTAACGTTTTTTCGGACGATAGAATGTTGGTCGGACTCACGCCAGTTTTATACGCTTCTCGAGATCTTATTACTAAAAATCTTGAGGCGATCGGCTTAAAAGACCTGAACTGGAGTGAAATCGATTCAGCCGAAAACGCGAAACAAGGACAGCTTAACATACTTAATATATCAGTGGAGGACTACAGTCACCGACCTGGTGCATTGACTGCTGAGGCTGGACATTTTTCTTACAAATCACTTGAGAGTGCCGTTGAAGACCTGGCATCTGGCAAGGTCGATGTGCTCGTGACAGCGCCGATTAACAAAGAGGCCATCACGCAATCTGGATTTAAATTTCCAGGACACACTGAGTATTTGGCCCACATGGCAAACGCTGAAGATGTATTGATGTTTCTCGTCGCAGAAAACCTTCGCATAGGTATTGTAACAGGACATATCGCACTCAAGGATGTGGCGTCCACGCTCACTTCAAAAAGCATCAAAAGCAAACTAAATCTCATGCACGAATCACTTGCGCGAGATTTTGGATGTGTTTCTCCGAGAATAGCTGTGCTGGGACTCAATCCACATGCTGGAGACAACGGACTCATGGGGAATGAAGAACAAAACATGATTTCACCTGCTATAAAAGAAGCCAATACATCTGGCTTGAACGTTTTCGGTCCTTTTGCAGCAGATGGGTTTTTCGGCTCAGGCGCTCACAAAGATTTCGACGGCGTCCTTGCGATGTATCACGACCAAGGATTGGCGCCATTCAAAGCGATGAGTTTCGGCAGAGGCGTCAACTTTACTGCAGGACTTCCCATTGTCAGAACCAGCCCAGATCATGGGACGGGGTTTGATATTGCAGGCAAAGGCATTGCATCACCTGACTCAATGCGCACAGCAATATTTCTTGCTCAGGATATTCATAAAAACAGACTTGAGCACAAAGAATTAACCTCAAATCCACTAAAAATTGCGCCCCCTAAACGCGATTACCGTGACTCTAGACGTTAATTGAAGAAAATTATTGGGAAGCAGCTATCTATACACTATCTTTGCCGTCCCGAAATTTGGACGGAATGAATCCCTTGGCAAACTATAAAATCCCATTCATGGGTCTTAAGCCTGGTAATCACGAATTCCGAATGGACGTGGACCCTGAGTTCTTTGCTTGCTTCCCTGAATCAGAAATCCAGAGTGCCCAAGGCATTTTGGATGTAGTATTAGAGTATTCGGTCACTACGATGACCTTACGCCTTTCACTAGATCTTACATGGAAAGTGCCTTGTGGACGTTGTCTTGAAGAACTTTCCTATCCGCTTCAACACGAAGAGCAAATCGCAATTCGTTATGGAGAAAAAACTGAGTATTCTGACGCGTTGTGGATATTAGGTAAAAATGAGTTTGAATTAGATATAAGCCAAACCATTTACGAGATGGCGCATGTCTCTCGACCTACAAACCGAGTTCATGAAAATGAATCCGATTGCGATCCAAATATGCTCGGCTATACGATCAATGATTCAGAAGTAGAAAGTAAAAAACAAATGGACCCTCGTTGGGACGCATTGAAGAAATTGTAATAACACCGAAATGGCACATCCAAAAAACCGGCAGAGTAGTACGCGTACACGTAAGCGTCGTACGCACTACAAGGCAACAGCACCTAACGTAAGCACCTGCCCTACAACTGGTCAACCACATATGTTCCATCGTGCCCACTGGCATGAAGGAAAACTTTACTACAAAGGTAAAGTTGTGATGGAACGCGAAGAAGCGTAAACATCATTGGGGGTGACGGGGTTTTATTCTCTTACTAAATGAAGGGGGCTTCTGCCCCCTTTTTCTATTCCTGAGCGTTTTATTTACTCATGGTTATCCACCACACGACGTTAAGACTCCTTACAAATTCATTAAAGTGTACGAATTAGCCGTATACCTTTGGGCAACAATAATAATTTCATGCGAGCAGCAATTACATCTGTAGCGGGATACGTCCCTGAGGATACTCTTACAAACGAAGACCTATCAAAAATGGTCGATACAAACGACGAGTGGATAAAATCTCGTACGGGTATCTCTAAACGTCACATTCTTAAGGATCCCACAAAAGCATCCTCATATATGGGTGCTGAGGCTGTGAAGGAACTTTGTAAAAAACGAGGCATTGACCCTTCTGAAATCGATGTGATTATCACGGCAACTGTTACCCCTGATATGCTTTTCCCTTCAACAGCCAATTTAATCGCTCAGAAAGTGGGTGCGACAAATGCATGGGGATTCGATTTAAGTGCCGCTTGTTCAGGATTCCTCTTTGCCCTCACCACAGGTACCCAATTTATAGAAAATGGGTCCTACAAGAAAGTTGTCATCGTGGGAGCGGATAAAATGAGTTCTATCGTGGACTACACAGATCGCACCACATGTGTTCTATTTGGAGATGGTGCTGGCGCCGTCTTGTTAGAACCAAGTGAAGATGATGATGGAATTGTTGACCACATTCATTATTGTGATGGAGAAGGAGCCAACTCTCTTCGTCAGGAAGGTGGTGGCTCATTGAATCCGGCATCACATGAAACTGTGGACAAGAAAATGCATTTCTTATACCAAGATGGAAAACCTGTGTTTAAAGCCGCGGTGACAGGAATGGCTGATGTGAGTTATGAGATTATGGAGAGAAACGGACTTACTGGAGATGATGTGGCGTGGCTCGTGCCTCACCAAGCAAATCTTCGAATCATAGACGCCACTCAGAGACGTATGGGAGTTGACAAAGAGAAAGTAATGATCAACATCCAGAACTACGGAAACACAACAGCAGCAACAATTCCATTGTGCCTCAGAGACTGGGAGTCACAATTAAAAAAAGGGGACAATCTTATTTTGGCGGCATTTGGAGGTGGCTTCACTTGGGGGTCTATATACTTGAAATGGGCATACGACGCTAAATCTTAACTTGCAGGTAGTACCTTTCGAACCTGAAAATCATGAAATCATGAAATTAAACGAAATTCAAGACCTCATCAAGTTCATCGCAAAGACCGGTGTGACTGAGGTTGAAATAGAACAAAAAGACTTTAAAATAAACATAAAGTCTGAGATGCCTAAAGGGCGAAGAAGAGGAGGTGAAGACATTCCTGTGCAGACCATTATCGTCCCTCAAGAAGTTAATGAACAAATCTCGACACCTGTAGTATCGCCTGCAGCAGTGACACAAGAACATGTTAAAGCAGCAGCTCCCATCGCCGCAGTGGAAGATACATCCCATCTCATTGAAGTGAAGTCGCCCATGATCGGCACCTTTTATCGCCGACCAAGCCCAGACAAAGATCCATTCAAAGATGTGGGGGACAGAATTAAAGATGGGGACGTGGTGTGCGTGATCGAAGCGATGAAGCTATTCAACGAAATCGAGTCTGAAGTCACAGGTGAAATTGTCAAGTTCCTTGTTGAGGATAACAGTCCTGTGGAATACGACCAGCCTCTATTCATCGTCGACCCTACTTGATTTAACCCTTAAACTCAAAGTCATGTTTAAGAAAATCCTCATTGCAAATAGAGGCGAAATCGCATTACGTGTGATTCGCACATGCAGAGAAATGGGCATTGCTACCGTAGCAGTCTATTCTACTGCTGACAAAGACAGCCTGCCGGTAAGGTTTGCTGATGAAGCCGTGTGTATAGGGCCTGTGAGAAGTTCCGACAGTTATCTTAACATCCCTAACATCATTGCTGCCGCAGAAATCACCAATGCAGATGCCATTCACCCAGGGTATGGATTTCTATCCGAAAATTCCGCTTTCTCAAGAATTTGCAGAGAAAATGACATCAAATTTATAGGTGCAAGCCCTGAGATGATTGATTCTATGGGAGACAAGGCCTCTGCTAAGACCACGATGAAAAATGCAGGCGTGCCCACCATTCCAGGATCTGAAGGCATTCTTGAAACCTATGAAGAGGCTGAAAAATGTGCAAATGACATGGGGTATCCCATCATGATTAAAGCAACTGCTGGAGGTGGAGGCAAGGGCATGGCGATGTGCAAAAATGATGAAGAGCTCGCTTATGCATGGGAAAACACAAGGCGCGAAGCTGCTGCAGCGTTTGGCAACGATGCAATGTACATGGAGAAATTCATCGTCGAGCCGCGTCACATAGAAATACAAATTGCTTCTGACTACCGTGGCAAGGCCTGTCACTTGTCTGAACGTGATTGTTCAATACAGCGTCGACATCAAAAACTTGTTGAAGAAACCCCTTCTCCATTTATCACGACTAAACTGCGTGAAAAAATGGGCGAAGCTGCTGTAAGAGCTGCTGAAGCCGTGAAATACGAAGGTGTGGGTACTGTTGAATTCCTTGTTGATGCAAACAGGGATTTCTACTTTATGGAGATGAATACGCGAATTCAAGTCGAACACACAATCACAGAGGAGGTCATCAATTACGACCTCGTCAAGGAGCAGATTAAGCTTGCAGCGCGAGAAAAAATAAGTGGGCGCAATCATTTCCCAGCGATGCATGCGATTCAGTGTCGAATTAACGCAGAGGATCCAGACCGTAACTTTGCCCCATGCCCAGGAACGATTACACATTACAATCAACCTGGTGGTCACGGTGTACGTGTAGACACTCACGTTTACGCAGGGTACCGCATCCCTCCTTACTACGACAGTATGATTTCGAAGCTCATCGTGGTGGCCCAAACCCGTGAGGAAGCGATCACAAAAATGGAACGTGCACTTGATGAATACATCATTGAAGGTGTCAAGACCACGATTCCATTTCATCAACGTTTGATGAAAAATGAGAAATTTCGTTCAGGAAACTTCACCACGAAGTTTCTGGAAGAGGAAGAAATCTAAGCTACTTCTTGTTTAGAATTTCGGTGGTGCTATGTCCAGGCAGGAGTGGTATTGTGTGGACCGTCCCTCCAGCGTTGCGAACTTCGTGCGACCCTACGATATAACGTGCATGCGTACGATCTTCACAAGTGGGGTCATAGTCGCCGCCCTTGACGAGCACATCGGGTGAGAGTGCCGATATCAATTCTAGCGGAGTATGTTCGGAGAAAACAGTGACTGCATCTACACATGTAAGGGAAGAAAGGAGCTTGGCTCTGTCCCTGTCGCTATGTACGGGACGTTCGGGGCCTTTGCCAAGTTCACGTACACTGGAGTCAGAATTGATCCCTACGATTAACCGAGTTCCATAAGATTTGGCGGATTCCAACGAATGAAGATGACCGACATGAAGCAGATCAAAAACACCATTTGTAAATACAACCTTTTGCCCTTCAGAAGCCCATTTGGTTCTTAATTCAAGCAATTCAGATAGCGTAAAAAAGGACATCATTCAGGTTTGGACTTCTTCAAAGAAACACGATATGCAGCCAAGAAAAAATAGCCTATCGTGCCTACAATAATAATCATGCCTGTTTGTGTCAACCAAACAACGTTCCCTACTGATACGCCGACAAGCTGATCGTATCCTAACGACTCAAAGCCTAGGGTCACCGCCCATTGATAAGCTCCGATGCCTCCTGGGGCAGGAAAAACCATACCGAACCCTCCCGACACCATAACCCATACTGATTCGAAAATGCCAATCCCACGGGAACCCTCCATAGAAATGAAAAGCCCATAAGACATCAAGAAATACATGATCCAAATGAAAAACGTATGCAAAACGAATGCAATGCGACGTTTCATCAAGAGAACACTTTTAACTCCCTTGCCAATCCCTGAAACAAATTCCACGATTTTTTTCTGTATCGGATGGTTCGACTTATTTGTTCTTCTGATCATGAATGCGATAAGAATGATTGCGAGAACAAAGACAATGATGTAATTCTGTAACTCTGAGCTGTCTGGCTGTTTTATTTTACCAAGTAAACTGATAACAGCATCGTAATTCGTGACTAGAGCAATAGACATAAATAGAAAGAGCATCATCAGATCTACAACTCTTTCTGTGATGACTGTACCTAAAAGTTTGTTGACTGGAATGTCATCTGTGGAATTTAGTGCGGCGCAGCGGGCTACTTCACCAGACCTGGGAACAAATGTATTTGCGAAATAACCAAAAGCGACGGCACACACTGCTCTGAATCCTGACGCTCTGTATCCAAGGGGTTCTATCAACAGCAACCATCTGTAACCGCGACTTACAATGGCCAGAAAACCCATCGTGAAAGTCAATGCAATTGCCCAAATTGGCGCTGAAGACATGTATTCAAAAAGCTCGGACTTGTCTTCTACCATGTCCATAAGTTTTACAAATAGAAAAATGCCTATTGCAAAAAATACTGAAAGGGTGACCGCTTTTTTCCAATTCATATTTAGAGAATGGTGTTTGTTTCAGTGTCCGGGAAAACAACCGTGGGTGTAAATATTTTTGCCTCTTCAAGCGTCATCATTCCATATGCTATGACAATGATGATGTCCCCAGGCTGGCATCGTCGGGCAGCGGGGCCATTGAGGCAAACTTGTCCAGTCCCACGTTCTCCTTTAATGGTATAGGTCTCTAATCTCTCACCGTTATTGACATTCACAATTTGGACCTTTTCCCCTTCTAGGAGGCCAGCTGCTTCCATAAGATTGGGGTCAAGAGAGATACTCCCTACATAATTTAAGTCCGCCTCAGTGACTGTGAGTCGGTGTAATTTTGAGCGCATTACTGTTATAAGCATGGTGTAAAATTAGGCATTCTTTGATTGTCGTTGTGTCTGTATTTCGCTAGATTGTAAACAACATCACAACACCTCCCACCTCAGTTCGACACGTCTATTTACAGCATGGACTTCAGGGGGACACTCTACTAATGGATCTGATATATTTGGACAACGTTTCACCGGGAATCTTGCACCCATGCCACGTGTACTGACTTTTTCGGCATCAACGCCTTTGGAAATTAACCATGCCTTGAACCAAATCGCCCTTTCTATACTCAAATTTTCGTTTGAATCTGTCGCTCCTGTAACATCTGCATGCCCTTCTAACACCAGTGCAAACTTCTGAATTTTCACAATAAAATCCCTGGCGTTATTCTGCCACCACACCTCAAGTTGATCCGCAGATTGAGGTGTAGGTGTGGATATATTGAGGTCGAAGTAGAGTGTGTAGATCGGAGGATAACGAGATGGAAGACTGCTTAAATCAAGTGAATCATTCAACTCAAGATCATTGATTGAATCCAGAGGAAGGAAATCAACAGATAAAACACCTGATGTATTGACGGTATACGTTCTAACAACCTCCCCATTGGCATTGATAATCCTTATAACAGCCCCTTCATTAACAGGTGACTCTATCGACCCGATTCGCATAGACAAAACTCTGGATGAGGGAAGTTCATCTAAAGATATGACGCCTTGAGTATCTGTGGTGTTCTCAAACACTGAAGCGCCTCGGCTAAATCCTGAGGGTTCTACCCATTTAACCTCCACACCCGAAACTGGATTCCCATCCAAGGTTAATTCCAAATAGAAACCCGTCGCGAGGGGTTCATTTTTAGTTCTCGACAAAAGATAAACGTCAAAACCTTGCGAATGCGTTCGGTTAGAACACACATACATCTCGTCATCATTCAGAACAACCAAAGAGAGGTCGTCAGAATCAGAATTGATGGGAAAGTCAAGGACAGATGCGCTTTGCCATTGTAGATGCCGGGGGGCAAAAAAGATGTCAAAGTCGGTCTCATTTCTGTTGGACGCAAAATACAATCCACCCTGAATAAATTGAGGGTACACTTCATCAGAAGAAGAGTTTAATGACACCAACGGATACGCTTGTGACCAAAGCATGGACGTCTCAGCTTTCTTAAATCTTGAACTTGGAATGGTGGAGCTGATGAACAAATCATAATCTGGGGCACCAGGGTAAGGGCGAGCTGAAATCACTGCAAGACCACGTTTCTCGTCAATGGACACGTGCTGGATTTCACCGAGTTCGTCCCACGCTTCATCTCTTATCGCGACAATAGACACCTTTTCGGGTGTTCCGGGAAGTGCAGGGTTTGACACACGAGGGGATCTCAAATGCACACCTTCCTGTTTCAGATATACGTATGAAGAATCGACACCGAATGGCACGTCATGGCCTGAAGTATTTAGAGATAATACAGGGTTTATGGACCAAGGATTGTCTGTTTGAGCGAAAATAGAGTCAACGCATATGAAGGTGCCTAAAAACATTACAAAGAAAATAAGTAGCGTGTTCCTCATCTCTGCATTACGACTTTCCTGCATTTTTCTTTTCCTCTGTCCACACCTTCATTGTAGCTAACGCCTCCGTGTACCACTCCATGCCAAATTGGCGTACAAGCGCATCTTTACAAAACTCCAAGATTGAAGTTTTGCGTGCAATCCCACAAGATAGCGCTGAATTACATATTTCCCATTTGTGGTAATTGAGGGCTGTGAAGTCAATAAGTTCTTTGACACGTATGGGATAAAGATGACACGAAATGGGTTTTTTCCAAGATATCTTCCCTTCGTTATAGGCTTGTTCTATGCCGCATTGCAAATTTCCCTTTGGAGAGATCGTTGTGTAAACACACGCTCTGCCATCAATAAGTGGCGTTTCTAGCGTACCGTCACTGCCCAACACGAACAGACCCTTTTCCTTGATTACGTCAAGCCCTTCCTCACGGAGAAAAGGTTTGACATCTTCGAAAATGTCATCTAGAATCGCACATTCCTCCTCAGTGAGGGGAGCGCCACCATTGCCTTCAACACAACACGCACCCTGACAAGCAGAAATATCGCAAGAGAATTGAACGTCGAAAATATCTTCAGAAAGAAGTTTGTTGCCTACTACTATCATTGCAACGAATATACGCAGTGAAAGCGGTCGGTCTTACTACCTTTATACAATGTATTCACGTGCAATAGTTCAAGACAGATGGAGACGCCTTCGCGTACTTAATTGGACGCGCATGATGAATATGTTTAAACTTGTGCGCGGATTTAAGAAACGTAAAATGCTAGCCGGAGTGATGCCAATGGTTCTGAGCATAGAACCCACTACATCATGCAATTTACGTTGTCCGGAATGTCTGTCGGGGCTTAGAGGCTTCTCTCGACCTACGGGAATGGTAGAGCTGGAGATGGTCGAAAATATCATGGCCCAAATGGGGAAATGGCTTGTATATGTGAATCTGTATTTTCAGGGAGAACCCTATCTACACAAAGGGATGGACGACTTGGTGCGGGCATGTAAAAAGAATGGCGTGTATACATCTACATCGACAAATGCACATCACTTGAACCCCGAAAGATCGAAAGATCTTGTTGCTTCTGGACTTGACCGGCTCATCATCTCCATCGACGGAACGACACAAGAAACGTACTCGGCATATCGCGTTGGAGGTACTTTAGAGAACGTTCTTGAAGGAACACGAAATGTTCTTGAAGCGCGGAAAAATGCAAGAAGCAGAACACCGTTTGTTGTTTGGCAATTTCTGGTTGTGAAACCGAACGAGCATCAAGTAGAAGATATTAAAACGCTTGCAAAAGAATATAAAGTTGACGAAGTGGTGATTAAAACAGCCCAAATCGACGACCCGCATGACGACCACCCACTCCTGACATCCTCTCCCGCTCTAAATCGATACGAAAAAGACCCGACATCCGGTCGTTGGAATCTTCGCAACCCTATGAAGAACCAGTGCTGGAGGATGTGGAGTGGATGCGTGGTGACATGGGATGGGAAAATCGTCCCCTGCTGCTTCGACAAAGATGCCACACACGAAATGGGAAAGGCAAACGACATCGAAACGGTTTGGTCAGGTAAAGCATATGCAAATTTCAGGCAGGACATATTCTCCGACCGCAAGGCCATAAAAATGTGTACGAATTGCTCCGAAGGCACAAAAACATATGCATAGAGTGGGCACCCGAGAAGGGTGCACTAACAAAATATAATCAAAATTATCACTACGAACCTGATTATAAGCTTTATCTTTAATGTAATCTTTAACTAATTCTGTAACTAACGACACACTCCCCAAAGGCAGACAAAAGCGCAGAGTAATCCTTTGCCTATGCCAAATAGAACTTATGATGACACGGATTTTTCTAATGACGATATTACTGAGCCTCTGCGCATTTTCAGGCTATTCTCAAAACAACCGTGGAAAGGCAGAAAGACCATCTTGGCTTTCAAAATCATGGATAGAAAGAACCTATCCTACCGACAATTTCATTTCAGTACTTGACAGTGTTTACATCAAGAAAATGAACGCTGGTGAAATCGTGAAAGCCAAGGTTAAGTTAGACAAAGACTTGAAAGAAGAATTGGCGAGTCGGATCTCCGTCAAAATAAATACAGTCACAGATCAACAAACACGACAGGATGACAATTGGGAAGATGACAACCACACCGTCAAAACCTCAACTGCATTTACGGAGAAACTCAACATTACAGTTTCAGCATCGTTTCAATTTAAATTCAAAAAAGATTTCGCCGATAAACGCTATCAATTTGCATTAAGAGTCATTGACCGAAGTGTCAGTGGAACTGTGCTTATTGAAAAAGCTGAAGGTCTATTAAAAAACTGCATTGCAGAGGTTGAGGTGTCCATCGCAAGTAAGAGTTCGTCATCACTGTTCGACTATGAAAATAAGCTCGCTGAAGCGCAACAATATTGGGGAAGTGCGATTTGGCTCGATCCAAATGTAAATCATACAAAATATTCAGAATTGGCCGTGAATTTGAGCGGATTAATTCAACAAGTTAAAGAAATGGACTCTGAGAAGAAGCTCAAAAAAGATCAGGGAAGAGTCATCGCATTTATGCAAGAAGAAAATTATTCAAGTGCCGTTAAATTGGTGCTCCAATTGGAGATTATTTATAAAAACAGAGAAGATATTAAGGATTTACTCCAAAATGTAAATACCCAATACAGGCAATATGTGCTTGAGATTAACAACCGCGAAAGAGATAGCCCCCTCTATTGCATCGACGTCATGGGAGATTTTCTAAGTTATTTTCCTGAGGACGCGATTGTATTGTCGACACTGAAAAAAGTGGAAGGCGATTTTTTTGCAAAAGCAATTTACGAAACAGAATTAGCCATCAGAGAAGAAAACCTCAGTCTGGCGATAAAAATGGAACGTAATCTTGATAAGATTAGAATTGTTGACTTAAAAAAATACGAGCGAGTTAAAAGAGATTTAAAAGAACTCAGACGGAAAGTAGTCGTCAAATCACTTGATAAAAAATGGCTAGACAAACAGTACACTGACGGTTGGAGCACGGTCCAGAAATTGATTGCCGATAATGCCATTCTTCTTGAGGATGACGAGATCATGTTATACCGAAAAAAATTCGGTAAGAAATGTAAAAAGCGAGACATGTCAAATGCACGTGATCAAATGGCTTATAAGTTCTCTGCTTCTTTTGGCGCTGAGTTTCGATCAAACCCTACTGAGGCAAGCAATATTTTCACAACAGAGCCCGTCTATGAGGTTATTTCTGGATATACGGCCTATACAGGCGCCATCTATCTGAGACGCATCAAGGAGGTCTCGATTGTCACGAAGGGAGAAAGAAAATTAGACAAGTCCAAGTCCAATTTAATAGGCTTAAAATACAGTCACCTAGATTTCACAACGAACCGGATGATCACCGATTCTCAAGATGCGCCCATGATCACATACGAAGATTCTGAAGGCTGGGAAATCAGCTTAGATATGTACCGCAATGATTTTTGGCACTTCGGCGTGGGAATGAGAAATAATGGGGCCTTTTCCTGGAAGGTCGATTTTTCAGAAAGCAATTATTTTACCACCTTTGGTTTTCAAATCCCTTTTAAGGGTAGGAGAAGTTGCATCGCATTTAAAGCTGATTCATGGTTGTACTCAGCAGAGAGTGATTTGTTCTTTCAGCTAAGTGGGGGGATTGTATGGAACCCGCTGTTTGGACGGATCGTGGAGAATCGCAAGTCAATCTCGAACAAGTACAACTCGTTTTAAACCCACCTATTGTTCAGCATTCAAGGACGCTTGAGAGCGCTGATTTAAGCACAAATGTTCAAGAGTAAAGAGAAAGACACGTTTCCCGGTGGGCACAGATACAAAGCTTTTATCCCCACAATTATGGGGTTAGGAGCGATCTTCTATTTGTATGGAGATGACCTCGTGGAGGTCAATGATATTGTGTTTTCGTACAGATCTGCTTGGGCGCTTGCAGGTGCAATCGGACTGGTGGTGATTCGAGATCTTGCCTATATGGCGCGGGTGAAAATTCTTTCGATGGGACAATTTAATTGGCGGACTTCACTCCATGTTGTCTTGCTTTGGGAATTTGCATCCGCCATCACCCCTTCCGTGATCGGAGGAAGCCCTATTGCCATTTTCATTATGAAACGTGAGGGCATGACACTAGGACGTAGTGTCGCAACGGTACTCGCGACTTCATTAATGGATGAATTGTTTTACGTTTTTGTGGTCCCCATATTTGTTTTTGTGATCGGAACTGAGGTTTTTATTCCTGAGGGTTTAAGCGAAACAGCACAGCTGAGTATCCAATCCGTTTTTTGGACCGGATATTCTATTCACTGCGTGTTAACGCTATTGATTTTATGCGTTTTATTTATCAGTCCAAAAAGAACGCGAGAGATTTTCTTGACATTATTTAGAATGAGATTGCTCAGGAGATGGAAGCGCTGGGCAGAAACATTGACCGACGAATGGATGCACGCATCAGAAAGTTTAAAAGGCGCAACGGCAACGATGTGGTTAAAGACGCTGGGAGTCACTTTTGTGAGCTGGACATCCAGGTTTTTAATACTCAATGCCGTCTTGTACATTTTCTTTGACTCGGTCCAAAACGTAGAGGTCTTTGCAAGACAGTTGTCACTTTGGATCGCGATGCTCGTCAGCCCGACACCTGGGGCTTCCGGTATTGCAGAGTTCTCCCTACCAATCTTCATGCAAGGAGTCGCTTTAGTGGGAGGAGTATCGGTTCTTGTCTGGAGAATCCTCACGTATTTCATCTATCTCATTATCGGGTCAATTTTACTTCCCAGATGGTTGATGAAAATCAATACCAAATCTTCTTAACTTTACTGACCGCTAACAATAAAAAGATAATTATGAATACAGGAAAAGGAAAAGGCACAAGGGCAGTTCACGCTGGTGTAAAACATGACCCATCAACTGGAGCGATTATGACTCCGGTTTATCTCACGTCTACTTACGTTCAAACCAAAGTTGGCGAACACAAAGGTTACGAGTACTCTCGGACTCAGAATCCAACACGCCATGCACTTGAAAACGCTTTTGCAGAGCTTGAAGGCGCAAAACATGGAATGGCATTTGCCTCTGGTCTTGCGGCGATGGACAACCTGTTGAAAACGCTCAAACCTGGGGATGAAGTTATTTCGACGAACGATTTGTATGGAGGGAGCTACAGGCTCTTTACTTCCGTTTTTGCGAACTATGGCATAAAATTTCATTTTATAAACCTTGATGACCCAACAACGAGCCTTGAAGATGTGGTGAATGAAAATACCAAAATGATTTGGATTGAAACCCCTACAAATCCAATGATGCAAATCACCGATATATCAGCGATCGCAGATGCAGTTAAAGGGAAAAACATACTCGTGTGTGTAGACAACACATTTGCAACACCTATGCTTCAACAGCCACTCGCACTGGGTGCAGATGTGGTGATGCATTCAGCGACAAAATACCTGGGTGGACATTCAGATGTCGTTATGGGATGTTTGATGGTCAACGATGACGCACTCGATGAAAAACTTCGCACGTTACAAAATTCCTGTGGCGCCATTGCTGGTCCCATGGATAGCTTTCTTGTACTCCGTGGAATAAAAACACTCCATTTGAGAATGCAGCGCCACTGTGAGAACGGTCGGGCAGTCATAGATTACTTAAAAACGAATGAACAAGTCGAGAAGATTTACTGGCCTGGACTTGAAAGTCATCCAGGACATGAAGTAGCGGCCCGTCAAATGTCTGATTTTGGCGGAATGGTCGCTTTTACGATTAAAGGGGATGACCTCGCAACTGCAAATAAGTTTGTTGAGTCTACTGAACTTTTCACCTTGGCTGAGTCTCTGGGAGGAGTTGAGTCGCTTATTGGGCATCCTGCGTCGATGACTCACGCTTCCATACCAAAGGAGGTCAGAGAGAAAGTGGGTGTCACTGACGGACTGATTCGCCTAAGTCTCGGTGTGGAAGATGCTATAGATATTATTAATGACCTTAAACATGCTTTTAAAGCAATTTCTTAAATGAAGGCTGGGACTCAAAATCAAGAACATCATGCAGTTGTGGGCGCAGGGCTGGTGGGCAGCTTACTTGCGCTTATGCTCGCGCAACGAGGTTATAAAGTCACCATATATGACCGCAGATCTGACCCAAGGAAAGGCAAAGCATTAGAAGGTCGGTCCATCAATCTAGCGCTTAGCGACAGAGGATGGCGGGCTCTAGAGAAAGCAGGGCTGGCTGACAGAGTCCGTGAAATCGCACTGCCCATCCAAGGTCGTCGAATGCATGACCATTCCGGAAATGAGACATTCCAAGCTTACGGCGTTGGAAATCAATGTATTTATTCCGTGTCTCGGTCTGGTCTCAACCTCATTTTAGTGAGTGCTGCGGAAGAACATCCCAATCTGGAGGTCAAGTTCGACTTCATTAGCACAGGGTATACCATTCAAGATAAAGAAGGGGTTTCTGGGGTAACACTGAATTTTAAAAACAGACCCGATGTCCTTCACGATAGAATTTTTGGCGCCGACGGTGCCTTTAGTGCGATCAGAGGAAAAATGACGCGTACAAATCGATTCGACTTCTCTCAACAATATCTTCCTCATGGATATAAAGAGATTTTCATGTCCGCCAATTCACAAGGTGATTTTAGAATTTCTGAGGATGGTTTACATATTTGGCCGAGAGGAAATTTCATGTTGATGGCACTGCCTAACCCAGGTGGGACTTTTACATGCACTCTTTTTGCACCTTTTGAAGGAGATGAATCTTTCGAAAATATCAAATCTAATGGTGACGTCATGGCATTTTTCGAACGCCATTTTCCAGATGTCATTCAACACCTCCCCAATCTTATTGACGACTGGAATTCTAACCCCGTGAGCTCGCTGTGCACTGTAAAATGTCGCCCTTGGAATATAGAGTCACGTGTCGCAATTATAGGCGACGCCGCGCATGCCATGGTTCCCTTCTTCGGTCAGGGAATGAATTCTGGCTTTGAAGACTGTACAATTCTCAGTTCTTTAATTGATGGGTCTAAACCGACAAGCGAAATTGAATGGCATTCACTTATGAATGAATACACACGCGTAAGAAAACCCGCTGGAGATGCCATTCTAGACCTTGCGCTTCACAACTACATCGTGATGCGCGACAAAACTGGAGACCCTAAATATTTGATACAAAAACGAATTGAAGCGCGAATCGCAGCGCTCCATCCAGACCGTTGGAAACCGCTTTACTCACTTGTAACATTCAGCCATACCCCATACGCGGAAGCATGGTCTCGAGGTGAGACTCAACAAGCCGTCATGAATGAAATCATGGCTTCTAATGACATCGCAGAAAACTGGGAGGAAGATGAAATCGTTGCTCAAGCCATCAAACTGCTTGACGCTTTTGAATCTGGAACTGATACGATTAACCGCCCAGTCCCCCTATTAAGCACTGATGTATAAGCGGCGTATTTCCTTTATAATTAGCTTCATTTTATTGTCGCTTAACTCTTTTTCTGCACAAACATCATTCTTTACACCCACCTTGTCTGATTACAAATCTTCAGGGTGGACTTTGTCGCTTGGCGTCTCTGGTCTGGGTGGGTCTCATGCCCAATTCGAAGATGAACTTCTTCTTGCAAACTCTTCTGCAACCATTGACACAGTATATTCCGGTACATGGACCCCGGACGGCGGAATACACTTGACTGGAGGGATTGGTAAAATTTTTGTTGTCAAACGTCCGCTTCTTGCTGACAGATTCACTGTTGGAGTGACAGGCTCGAGACGTTCGATATCAGAGACGTTTATGGGACGCATTGCTGAACCGTCATTGCAAACAGATGCAATCGGAATACCTATAGACAGCACGATTGCTGGCGCAGGACAAGCCATTAACTTGGGAATTCATTGTGCTGCATTGCGGGCATTTACACTTTCACAAGATGTATTCTTAGAAGTCGGAATCGGTGCGACTTTTCGATATGATTTCGTGTCCGATTTTGATTTCATCTCTTCAACCCCATTATATCTTTCCGACGACTCTGGTTTTGGTTCTAAATCAGAAATATCTCCATATTCTGCCAGTTTCGAAATACGCACTGGAGCTGGGATTATGATGTGGCGTGGGAGATTTCTCCGCATTCAATTTTGCGCGGACATCCTGCAACTTGCGCCCATCAATGCAACCGCCAAGCTACCATGGTTGGTCGGAAACTACAGGCCATATAGCGTCATGTTACATTGGGATTTGTTTGGCCTTAAGCCGCCAAAACCAGCGGGATCATGTGCCGCTCCCACCCATTCGGAAAAAGCAAAAGAACTGTTCGGGAAGGAGATGAGGAGAAAAACAAAGAAGCGGAAGAACAAACGTGACTAAACGGCTTGAAGATTACTGATTTATAGATTATCCCGCACATAGTTCCACCAGAACTTTTGACGTGTCGGAAGGGTGAAGAAAAGCGATGCGTTTGCCGTCTGCGCCATCCTTAGGACCAGATATACATCGATATCCTTTGGCTTCCAATTCTTTGATCTCAGCGTCGAGATCATCGACTT
>CAJXHE010000026.1 GCA_913051865.1 uncultured Flavobacteriales bacterium | reverse complement strand
TTTTAGAAAGACTAGGAAACTTTAGAGATTCTCACAAGCTTGACCATATGCAATTAAGAAATCAAGTAAGTCAGCAGATCCGATCTCACCGTCACCATTTGCATCAAATGGACAATCATTTGCTACACCGCAAGGCCCACATGAACCATCGTCAAAGTTTGCATAAGGAATATAGTTGTCAGCTGAAGGATCAGTACATCCAGAAAAGATACAGCTGCCATCCGAAGAAGTGTTTGCTGCATCGTAGTTATCAGCTCCAGGGTAAGTACATCCAGTTGCTAAACATGAACCATCGTCAGTTGTTGCATCTGGGTTGTAGTTATCTGCATTAGAATTTGTACATCCCGCGATACTACACGAACCATCATCAATAAGGGCAGAAGAGTCGTAGTTATCAGCAGCAGGATTGGTACATCCTGAACAAGAACTGTCATCTCCTCCACAAACACCACAAGCATCATCCTGAGCACAAGAACCATCTTCCTCTGTCGCAGCAGGATCGTAGTTACAAGATTGATTGTCTGTACATCCTGAGACCTCTAATTCATCACATACACCATCCATGTCGGCATCATTGATACATCCATCACAAGTGAAGAACTCTGCAGGATATTCACATGAACCGTCATCAAATGTAGAATCAGGATTGTAGTTACACGCAGTCACATCTTGACAGCCCGCAACACCTAATGGGAAGGTTAAAGTCATTCCAACAGCGTAGTGAGATTCTAAATCTTGGTCACGAATTTGAATGTTGACAATCGCGTCAACCTGACCCGAAGTCGTGAACTGACCAAGCAGGACTCTACCTTCTACCGGTACGCCTTGTGCGTTCGCCCCAGGAACAACGAATATAGATCCACCTATGAAGGTGTCTACAACGAAGTCTCCTCCTGAGTTAAAGTCTTCCAAAGAAGTCAAATCTGCATCGAATGCACTATTCAAACCATCATCTTCTCCAGGTTGAGCACCAATTGTAAACCAACTGTCATACTCTAAACTAGGAAATGAGCTGTAGAACAAAGGATTAACACTTCCTCCAAAGTCTGCGCCTACTGCATCATTGTAGAATCCATCTACAGCTGTTGAAGTCAACGACCACGGTTCTGTATCCGTTCCATAGGCAGCTGTTACTTCAGCTGCATCAGGCGTTAAGTTAGCATATAGACGATAAGTTGTAGCTCCTGTTCCTAGCGGGTCAGAAGATACCACCTCGTAAGAAAGACCAGTAGAAAGGCCGTCTCCCCAAGTACATGAACCGTCATCATACAAAGCTGACGCATCATAATTTTCTGCGTCAGGATTCATACAACCGCTACATGAAGAATCATCTCCGCCACAAACGCCACAAAGATCATTCGTTGAACAAGAACCGTCGTCAATGATTGCTGAAGCATCATAGTTACAAGCTGAAGCATCAGTACAACCTCCACACGTAGAGTTGTCACCCCCACAAACGCCACATTGATCATCATACGCACAACTTCCACTGTCAATGACCGCTTCAGGATCATAGTTACAAGCTGTTTCATCTGTACAACCGCCACATGTTGTGCCGTCACCGCCACAAAGTCCACAAACGTCTAACTGGTTACCTTCACAATCACATTCACCATCAGCGATTCCGCCTCCACCACATACGCCACATTCATCAAGAACGTTTCCGTCACAATCACAAGCACCATCAGCGATTCCGGATCCGCCACATACACCACACTCATCAAGAACGTTGCCGTTACAATCACAATCTCCTGATGGGATACCTGTTCCACCACAAATACCACATTCGTCATTGACAGCACAAGAGCCGTCATCAATTATTGCAGCAGAATCGTAGTTACAAGCTGAAGCGTCAGTACAACCACCACATGATGAGTTGTCACCTCCACACACGCCACAATCGTCATCCGTAGCACATGATCCATTGTCTAACTCAGCTGCTGGATCATAGTTACAAGCAGTAGGGTCTGTACAACCAACACCTACTTGAGGGAAGGTTAAAGTAAGACCTTCAGCATAAATACTTTCTTGAGCTGCGTTACGAAATTGAATATTCACAAGGGCATCTACAATACCAGAAGTTGTGAATTGACCTAACAATACTTTACCTGCAACTGGAACGCCTTGTGTGTTTGCTCCTGGAACAACAAATATTGAACCGCCGACAAATGTGTTGACAACATACGCTCCCCCACTGTTGAAATCATCCAGTGAAGTAAGGGCTGCATCAAAGGCATTGTTGAGTCCATCATCATCACCAGGTTGCGCTCCAATTGTAAACCAACTGTCAAATTCAAGATTTGGGAATGATGCAAAAAACAATGGATTTATATTTCCACCGAAATCAGATCCTACAGCATCGTTATAAAATCCGTCTACAGCTGATGACGTCAATGACCATGGTGTTGTATCTGTTCCGTAAACTGCAGTAATTTCAGTATCAGACGAAGAGAAATTAGCGTATAATCTGTATGTGTTTTGACCTGTTCCAAGTGGATCTACAGCGAATACTTCATAAGAAAGTCCTGTTAAAAGACCTCCCCCAAACGTACAAGTTCCGTCATCTTCAACAGCTAATGCATCATAGTTATCGGCAGATGGGTTAGTACAACCAGAAGCAAACGTACAAGAACCATCGTCTTCAGTAGCTGATGGATCGTAGTTTTCAGCAGTTGCGTCTGTACAGCCAGGTACAGCAACAAATGGGAACGAAATAGAAATGCCTTCACTGTTGTTTGTGTTTGCATCAACATCATCCCACTGAAGATTTACAGTAAGGTTGACAATACCATCGGTGGTGAATTGACCAATCAAAACCCTTCCATCTGTTCCTGCTTCTGCATCGGCAGACACATTTGGTATAAGGAAGTAAGATCCACCAACAAATGCATCGAGTGTGAATCCAGTTCCTGCTTCAAAAGAAGCAAAAGCGGCATCCATGCCTACTTGCTGAATGTCGCTCGTACCATTTGAATCTGATGATCCAATCGTAAACCAACTGTCAAATTCTAAAGATGGAAATGCTCCAAAAAAGGCTGGATTAATTGTGTTACCTAACGTTCCTCCAACTTCGTCTTGATAAAAAGAAGTCGTCACATCTAAGACCATTGGAGATGTTTCAAGTGCATAAACTGCGACAAGTTCATCAGTAGGCGAGTCAAATGTTGCGTATACGCGGTACACCGTTCCGTATTCGGATTCAGAATAAACCTCACTCTCGAGGGCTACAAAGTTGGCTTGGGCTAGGCCCGATGTTAATGCTGCAAGAGCAAGGAGAAGATAACGTTTCATGTGTTTGGTAATTTTAGCTATAGCTATGGTTTACTCGATTCTATTTAATATTTGGACGAACAAATAACTTAATTTGGCAGTTTATTATTCGAATGCAAGACGCAAATTAACATAAGAGGTTGCTTGACACCAATTATTAATCAATTATTCCTGTTAACACAGTTTAAATCTTCGAAAGCTTTTCGCAAACGTATCACAAAAGTCTTCTCCCCTTCTCTTAGCCAAACCCTAGGGTCATAATACTTTTTATTGGGCTTACTGCCTCCTTCAGGATTACCGATTTGGGCTTGTAAATAATCAGAGTTAGACGCGACATAATCTCTAACTCCACAAAGAAAAGCCCATTGCATGTCAGTATCAATATTCATTTTAACAACTCCGTAACCTATCGCTTCCCTTATCTCATCTATGGATGAGCCACTTCCACCATGGAAAACAAAATCAACAGGACTGTGTCCCAAACTGTTTTTCTTAGAAATATACGTTTGGCAATTTTGCAAAATCACAGGACGTAATTCTACGTTGCCCGGTGAATAAACGCCGTGTACATTTCCAAAGGCGGCAGCTACAGTAAATTGATTGCTTATTTCGGAAAGCTGATCAAAGGCAAACGACACTTCCTCCGGCTGTGTATATAGGCGTGAACTGTCAATATCTGTATTATCAACACCATCTTCCTCACCGCCTGTTACGCCCAATTCAATTTCAAGATACATCCCCATAGGAGATATTCTTGAGAGATATTCTTTGCAAGTAAGAATGTTCTCTTCCACTGGCTCTTCACTCAAGTCAATCATATGAGAGCTGTATAGAGGTCTCCCCGTTTCCTTAAAGTGCTTTTCACTTGCAGCAATAAGACCATCAATCCAAGGCAGTATCTTTCTAGAACAATGATCTGTATGAAGAATCACAGGAACACCATACGCTTTCGCAAGTGCATGAACGTGCAGCGCACCCGCCACAGAGCCCAGAACAGCTTTCTCATGGGCATCCATCTTGAGACCTTTTCCAGCATTGAAAACTGCTCCACCATTAGAAAACTGAATGATTACTGGAGAATTTAACTCTGCTGCTGT
The DNA here is from genome assembly GCA_913051865.1 of uncultured Flavobacteriales bacterium. Lineage (GTDB taxonomy): Bacteria > Bacteroidota > Bacteroidia > Flavobacteriales_D > Sanyastnellaceae > UBA974. The sequence goes on along the minus strand of CAJXHE010000026.1, from coordinate 17,437 downwards.
TTCTAAAACAGCGTTAATTGAGCTTGAGCCAATTACATTTACTGCTGGCAAAGCATAACCCCTTGCTTTTGCATCATCAAAAACAGCTTGTACTTCATTACCGAAAAGAACACCAGAGGGAAATCGTTGTGACATATTTATTTATTTTGAAAAAGCAAAAATACCAAGATATTTGATACAAAAAGCGGAATCACACCTAGGTTAATTACACGTCACCAACAATATTATTATTCGTGCAAATCTTTTTATTCATAATCACAATAAAAAGGGGGCGAAACAATGTTCTAATGACTTTGTCAGTCCATTTATTTTTCTAATTCCGCTGCATCCATTTGAAATTGACGCACTAATTCTTCTGGGGATTTACCTAAATGTTTCAGGGACAAAGCTGCAATTTTGGCTTCTTTGGATTCTGGATGCAAATCAATAACGCCATTATAGAATTTTTGGGCCATTTCTTTATCTCCCAGCTCTGTTTCATATAAATATGCAATTAAAAACGCACATAGGGCTCTGTTCTCATAGGTAGGATATCCGTCATGGATGTTTTGGAGCAAACGTATGGCATCATGAAATTTACCAGCGCCACGTAACAGGTCTGCCCTTCTGACTAAATACTCTGCCACAATTGAATCTGCCGGGCAGGCGTTTGCAAAATCCGCATATGCCTTCATCAGTTGACTTGCATCATGAGAATCAAGAGAAACATGATTTGCGACTTTCTTTTCAAGTGACACAACTTGTGCTTTAAGATCATTACATGTACTGAGCTTTTCAGAACCATCTTCGGCACATCCAATAAGAATAATAATAAGAACTAAAACAGAGATCCTGAACCACGTCATCTTACTTTCCCTTTTGGCAAACGCATTCTGTAATCTACGCTGATTTTACCCAAACCGATATCTCTTAATTTACCGTGCAACAACCTTCTCTTAACAGCAGTGATATGATCTGTTATAAGTATTCCATCGAGGTGATCATATTCGTGTTGAACGATACGCGCTGCAATACCAGTCAAATGTTCTTCCTTTAATTCCCAATCTTCATTGAAATATTCAACTTTAATCTCATTAGGTCTAGACACACTCTCTCGCACGCCAGGAATTGACAGACATCCCTCCTCCATTGATGAATGGTCGTTTGAAGACTCAAAAATGATGGGGTTGATCATGACTCTCTTAAAACCATCACAGATGTCCTCGTCCTCACCAAATGGTGTTCCATCTACGACAAACATCCGAATAGACTCACCTACCTGTGGAGCTGCAATACCCACTCCCTCAGCACTATACATCGTTTCCCACATGTCATTAATGAGCGATTCAAGACCTTTATAGCCTTTATCAATTTCCTGAGCCTCTGTTTTTAAAACAGGATCTCCAAAAGCAACTACTGGTTTTACCATTTTACAAATTTAGCTATGCTACCTTTGCTAAATGCCTATTTTAGATTCTATTCCTGAAGCAATTGAAATTATTCGTTCTGGAGGAGTAATTATTGTCGTTGATGATGAGGACCGAGAAAACGAAGGAGACTTCCTGACCGCTGCTCGAAATGTCACTCCTGAGATAATTAATTTCATGGCCACACACGGCAGAGGTCTTATTTGTGCACCTCTTGTGGAGAGCCGATGCGATGCATTGGACCTCGATCTGATGGTGACTTCAAATAACGCAGCGTATGAAACACCATTTACAGTTTCTGTTGACCTGATCGGTGATGGATGTACAACTGGCATTTCTGCAAGTGACAGATCAAAAACAATTAAAGCACTCATTGACCCAGCTACAAAACCTGATGTGCTCGGGAAGCCTGGTCATATTTTTCCTCTCAGAGCAAAAGCTGGAGGCGTTCTAAGACGAAATGGACATACTGAAGCCGCTATAGACTTTGCGAGACTGGCAGGATTTGAACCCGCAGGTGTTATTGTTGAAATACTCAATGATAACGGAACGATGGCACGCCTTCCAGAGCTTAGAAAATTGGCAGACAAACACAACATGAAACTTGTGTCTATTGCAGACCTAATATCTTATAGATTAGAACACGAAACACTTATAGAAAGAACAGCCGAAGTTAGATTAAACACTGAGTTTGGTCCTTTTACCGCAATCTCATACAAACAGCTCACGGACGATGTTGAACACTTGGCGCTCATTAAAGGGTCATGGGAGACACAAGATGCTGTACCCGTCAGAGTGCATGCATCAAGTATGATTGGTGATGTGTTTCACGTCTCCGATTTGGGTAAGGGTCCACAACTACATGCCGCAATGTCAAAAATCGAAGAAACAGGATATGGCGCAATCGTCTTCATCAACAAACTTCATCAAGGAGGAGGTTTTGCAGAAGAATTGTTGGCTTATGCAAAATACAGTAGCAAACAAAAAAAGTCTGGAGTTTTCCACCCCTTTGACTCAAAAGACTATGGCATAGGTGCACAAATAGTGAGAGACTTAGGAATTAGAAACATTAATTTACTTTCTGATTCACCTAAAAAATCTGGAGACATCGGTTACGGACTTCAAATAATTAGCCACACTTCATTGGCCAAATAATTATTTGTAATCATTGAAGCAGCAAAAAGCCCACCTAAAAGGCGGGCTTTTTTTTATCAATTCAGAAACGGAGTCTAGGACTCTGTTGTTTCCTCTGGTGCCTTTGAATCTGATGGCGCCTTAGTATCCTTATTAAATTTACCATACTTCTGACGGAACTTATCTATTCGTCCAGCAGTATCAACAAATTGTGCCTTTCCTGTATAAAAAGGATGTGACTTCGAACTTACCTCCACTTTAATAAGGGGGTATTCATTTCCATCTTCCCACTTAATAGTTTCTTTTGTATTCGCAGTAGAGCGGCTCAGAAAAGCAAACTCATTACTCATATCTTTAAAAACAACTGTACGATAACCTTCTGGGTGGATTCCTTTTTTCATCTCTCAAAATTGGACGGCGAATATACGCATAATGTGTGTATAACACGTGGTTTTATGACCCGAATTTCATAAAAAATAGTTTTTTCATAAAAAAACAAATTAATAACGTGAAAACAAATGCATTAACATACCTTTGACATGAATTTAAGTGAGTTTAGCATTGCGCTAAACATCAAGTGATAATTTGGTTAAGTTGGTCCCGCATTGAAACGTCAGTGCGGGATTTTCTTTGCCAAACAATTTGTTTTTACACTTTTCTTAATAAATGTGTTCATAAATTTTATAGTTAATTCCTTGGTATACCTATAAAACATCGAATTTAGCCAAGCACATTAAGTATGTTTTTCAAAATAAGCACAATATCAATTTCAATCTACCTTGCATATTTGTTGGGGATGACAAACGAACCTGGATTTGTTCACGAGGTCAGTTCATCAAAAACAATATGCCACGGTATTGAGACGCCATATTCTGTGAGAATACAATCTGAAGAGATCAATGGACTCGTACAGTTAGAATTTAATATCCCCAAAGGTCTTAACATGCTAGTGGTGAATAGTCAAAACAGCAAGGTTTCATATCACACAAACTCTTTGTCTTTACTTTGGGACAATTTGGAGGAGGAGGAAATTAATGTTGAACTTGTGTTTACCTCCAATTTAGATTTTGAGCAAGGTGAAATTGCCCCTACCCTATCATATCTCAAAAATGGTGATCGCATCGATGCCGAACTTGACAAAACAACAATAAGCGATGTCTCTGTAACAACTTATTTGGACCAGTCTGCTCAACAAGACACGAACCAAACGTCAGGGGTGTCTTGTTTGAGGCAACTCACTGATGAAGGTGATGGTGTTACGCGAATCGACCTTGTGATTGATGGTGAAGGTTTTGATGGATTCCTTAAAATAACCGAAGAAACCCCAAACAACTGTATTGTTGAAATTATTGACTCGGAACTTTCCCTGTCTCAAATAGAAAATGGAATCTTGAATTTCATATGGTTTGATGCAAAATCCCCCTTACCTATTACTGTGACTTATAAATTGTTGGGGTGTTCGCACAAATCAACACACAATATAAAAGGTAAAATTGACTATGCATTTGGAAACTCAAGCTTTTCACATGATATTACCCACTACATTACTGACTTTCAGAATAATGAGGTGATGTTGGATTTGGATCAAATCACAGGTAACATTTCGACTGAAAAAGTGAACAATACTCGTCTAAATAACGCTTTAATTCCTGACAAAGGAGTTTCATATAGAGTACAGTTGATGGCAGGACACACTGACGTAAGTGAATCTTGGATAACCCATAGGTACAATTTTAACCGCATGCCAGACACAGAAATGCACGAAGGATGGGTTAAGTACACCACAGGGTCATATGATGATTATCAGTTAGCTCGTAATGAGCGAGAAAGCATAAATAAAGTTTACCCTTTTCCAGAGCCATTCGTTACTGCCTATTACTTAGGAGAGCGAATTACTGTTGGAGAAGCATTGATTATTTCACAACAAGATTGGATTCAATAATGGCTACGATTCACACAGACTGGAAGTCCGCAATAAAGGGATACGAAGATTACTTGGCTTTAGAGAGAGGACTGAGTGAGAACTCTATCTTGGCATATATGCGTGACATTAAACAATTTGCCAAAATCATTGAAAAGGTTGATGGAGTTACCAATCCCGCGAAGATCAACCTGTCAAATGTGGAACACTATCTCGCAGATCTCTACGACAATGGAATCGCAAGGAATAGCCAGGCTAGAAAATTGAGTGGTGTGAGAAGTTTCTGTAAGTTTTTAAGCATTGAAGGCGTGATAGACACGAATCCCATTGAACTTATTGAAGGGCCACGACCACAGCGAAAACTACCTGATGTACTTACTGTAAATGAGATTGACCGAATCATCGCGTCCGTAGATATGAGTCGCAGAGAGGGAGTTCGAAATAAGGCAATGCTCGAAGTACTTTACAGTTGTGGACTTCGCGTGAGTGAACTTATAAGTCTACAAATGTCGCGGGTGGATCTCATAGACGGCGTGGTCAAGGTTATCGGAAAAGGGAACAAAGAAAGAATTATTCCAATAGGTCGACAAGCATGTGATTCTATTGATGATTACCTCTCTCATTATCGTTCTGCGATTATACCATTGCAAGGTCATGAGGACACTATGTTTCTAGGTAGGCAAGGAAGAAAAATGACGCGTCAAATGGCGTTTACCATGCTCAAGCGTAGCGTAATCGCTGCAGGCATTCGCAAAAACGTGAGCCCACACACATTCCGCCACAGTTTTGCAACACATCTTATTGAAGCTGGAGCCGACCTTAGAGCTGTTCAGGAAATGCTTGGGCACGCTCAAATTACGACGACTGAGATATACACGCACCTCGACAAAAAATACCTTGAGAATCAAGTGGTTTCCTATCATCCACGCTCATTAGAGGCTGCCAATCAGATAACGAAAAAGTCTGAGAATAACACTTACAACTATTGAGCTCAAACTCTTGAGTGCACAACTGACTAAGTCCAATATGTATTTGAAGACTTAGGTACTTTTGATATATCCCATTGATGAATGGCTTGAGACAGCATGTTTTCAGGTGAATCAATACCAACCTCCGACTGCCCTAAGAATTTAAGTGCATCATAAATTTGATTCGGTGCGTTCTGTATTTGGATAGGAAAAGCTTTCGTTGACTTGCTTAGTTTATCTTCCATAATATTATATGCCAGAGGTATATGTGCATATAAAGGAGACTTAAAACTTAATGCATCTTGCAGCAGCAAGTGCCTGGGGGTAGAATCCATCAAATCTGCGCCTCGCACAATATTCGTGATACCTTGTTCCGCATCATCAATGACGACAGCCAGATGATAGGCAAAATATCCATCTGCTCTTCTTAGTATAAAATCTCCCAAAGCGGATTTCAGCATGTTTTGACTCCCTTGAACCAAGTCATCATACGTCACATTTTCAATGAAACTTTTTGACACCTGAAATCGGATTGACTTCTCTTCTTTGTAATGTGAAATGCCATTTCTACAGGTTCCGGGATAGAAATCCAGCCCACCAACAGTTGCGAGATCCTTTCTAGAGCAGGCACATTCAAAGGTCATGCCCAGGCCCTTAAGTTTATGGAGCGCAGAATTATAAAGGTGATGCCTTTTGCTTTGGTACTGAACAACATTGTCCCAAACCAAACCAAAGCCTTCTAAAGTTCTTAGAATATCATCTGCACATCCCTCCACCTCACGTGGAGGATCAAGATTCTCAATTCTGAGAAGCCAAGTTCCGTGATTTGATTTTGCATCACAAAAACTCGCAACAGCTGCGATTAGAGAACCGAAATGAAGATGTCCTGAGGGTGAAGGCGCAAAACGGCCAATATATGGTCGGCCATCCAAAACCTATCCACGGGTTAATTTACGATACTTAATACGCTTAGGGCCATTGTCGCCCAGTCGTTTTTTCTTGTTTTCCTCGTAATCCGAATACGCTCCTTCGAACCAGTACGCATTCGAATTCCCTTCAAATGCAAGAATATGAGTACAGATTCTGTCGAGGAAGTATCGATCGTGGGAAATAACGACTGCGCAACCAGCAAATGAAAGTATTCCTTCTTCTAACGCACGTAAAGTGTTCACGTCGATGTCATTTGTAGGCTCATCGAGGAGAAGCACATTCGCTTCTGTTTTAAGTGTCATCGCCAGATGAAGCCGATTACGCTCTCCTCCAGAAAGCACTTTACATTTCTTTTGTTGGTCGGGACCATTAAAGTTAAACCGACTTACATACGCACGTGAGTTGACTAACTGGCCCCCAATTTCGATGTGCTCATTTTTACCAGATACAACTTCCCAAACAGTTGCTTCAGGATCTATATCTGTGTGGGTTTGGTCTACATATCCGATTTCAACCGTATCGCCTAGGGATAGCGAGCCCTGATCAGGCTTCTCCTCCCCCATGATCATCTTGAAGAGTGTGGTTTTTCCCGCACCGTTAGGTCCGATAATCCCCACGATTCCAGCAGGTGGAAGTTCAAAGGACAGATTGTCAATCAGCAACTTCTCACCATATGACTTCTGCAAATCCTTAACTTCCAGAACCTTATTACCGAGTCGAGGGCCATTGGGAATGGGGATTTGAAGGCGAGTGTCTTTCTCTTTTGAACCTTCAGATAGCATAATATCGTAGTTAGTGATACGTGCTTTGTTTTTCGCACGACGACCTTTCGGGCTCGTACGTATCCACTCAAGTTCTTTGTCAAGCTCTTTTTTACGCTTGCTCTCATGTTTTTCCTCTTGAGATAGACGTTTTGTTTTTTGTTCTAGCCAATTCTGATAATTGCCCTTGTAAGGAATTCCTTCTCCTCTGTCCAATTCAAGAATCCATCCAGCGACGTTGTCAAGGAAATATCTATCGTGTGTGACACATAGAACTGTACCTACATATTGCTCAAGATGCTGCTCTAGCCAATCTATAGATTCGGCATCTAAGTGGTTTGTAGGCTCATCGAGAAGCAATACATCAGGCTTCTTTAAAAGAAGTCGACATAACGCAACACGGCGTCGTTCTCCACCAGACAATTCAGAAATAAGCTGATCGTCAGGTGGACAGCGAAGTGCGTCCATCGCGATATTCAATTTCGTATCTAGTTCCCAAGCATCCAAGGCATCAATTCTATCTTGAACCAATGCCTGACGATTAATAAGTGCCTCCATCTTCTCTGGAGAATTGAGTATCTCCTCATCCATAAACTTGGCGTTTATCTCTTCGAATTCAGCCAAAGTATCCACAATTTCCTGCGTGCCTTCTTCGACTATTTGGCGTACTGTCTTTGACTCATCCAAATCTGGCTCTTGTGGGAGATATCCTACTGTATAGCCCGGTGACCAAACAATATCTCCTCTATACGACTCGTCCAAACCAGCAATTAATTTCATTACTGTTGATTTTCCAGAGCCGTTCACACCGATGATTCCAATCTTCGCGCCATAATAAAAGGACAGGTATACATCCTTCAGTATTTGCTTTCCAGTAGGTGTTTCTTTGTTCACCTTTTCCATTGAAAAGATTACTTTCTTATCGTCAGACATGTTTTGAGTTTGATTCGGGTAATTCTAAATACAAGGCACAAAGATAATTCACAACCCCCCGCCAACTAACCCTTTTTAAAGCTGGTTATTACGAGTAACAGAATAACCGATTGCAAAAGAATGAGAAAGTAATGGAGTACGATTATCTGCTCATTCGGAACAGTTATTCCCAAGCCCATATCAAGTACTTTATAGAACAGAAAAGAGGCCCCAAGCCCCACCAAGTATCCAATCTGCTTTAACATGTCAATTTTACTTAGCAATTCTTTTCTGTGCGTCACGAGCGTTTCAGCCCTGACCAAATATCCTCCAAAAATAAAGGTGAGTTGATATCCACAATAAATCAGCAAGGCTGACATAAGACTGACCCCTAGAACCAAGAACAAGATCACAGTCAGAAGCATAACAACTTCGACGAACAAAGAAATTTGGTAAAAGCTTTTAATGTTTAAGAGCTTCTCGTAAAACTTTGCAATAACTATCATCGCGACAGCCAAAGCCATCCCACCTATGGAATATATTTCAGGATCCAACGGCTCATAGATTTTAAATAAAATCCCAATTGACACTCCTGTAAATGAAGAATTAAGGAGTTTATAAATCAGGAAGTTTTTTTCAACTAATTGCATTGATCGTCATTTTTTCAGAAAGGTCGTGACCACAAAGGTACTCGCGAAGGGACATCCTTGATTATCTTGGCACCATGGCAGAAAAAAATGATCTGGAACGCAATAAAAACGAGGACCGAATGCGGCTTCTTGTTTCAGGTTTAGAAAGAAAACTTGATCTTGTAAAGAAAGGTGGAGGTGCAAAACGCATCAAGAAAGAACACGCCAAAGGCAAAATGACAGCCAGAGAGAGACTCTCTGTTTTGTTTGATCCAGAGTGCAAGCGATTTGAATTGGGTGCGCTCGTGGGAGATGGAATGTATGAGGAATATGGGGGGTGTCCGTCAGGTGGAGTTGTTGTAGAAGTCGGTCGAATCCATGGCAGGCTTTGTATCGCCGTTGCAAATGACGCAACGATTAAAGCTGGTGCTTGGTTCCCTATCACTGCAAAGAAAAATCTGAGAGCGCAAGAAATCGCGCTTGAGAACAAACTGCCCATCATCTACCTCGTGGATAGCGCAGGCGTATTTCTACCGCTTCAAGATGAGATCTTCCCAGACAAAGAACACTTTGGAAGGATGTTTCGAAATAACGCCAAATTATCGAGCGAGGGCGTACCACAAATAGCAGCAGTGATGGGTTCGTGTGTTGCAGGAGGGGCATATCTCCCAATTATGAGTGATGAATCACTTATTGTAGAAGGAACAGGATCGATTTTTTTGGCAGGGAGTTATTTGGTCAGAGCAGCGATCGGAGAAAATGTGGACAACGAAACCCTTGGAGGTGCGCGTACACAAACAGAAATAAGTGGCGTCATCGATTACCCATGTAAGGACGATGAAGATGCGTTGAAAACCATACGAGACTTAGCTTCACATTGGGGAAAAACAACGAATGCTGCTAATTTCACGAGAACAAATTCAGTCAAACCATCTGGACATTCTATTTCTTCAATTCTTCCTGAAGAACGAAACAAACCCTATGAATCTCACGATTTAATTGACGCTTTGGTTGATGAGGGATCTTTTACTGAATATAAAAAGACATTTGGAAAAACACTCATATGTGGATACGCTCGCGTGGATGGCTGGAGTGTAGGCATTGTGTGTAATCAGCGCATGACCGTCAAGTCAAAAAAAGAAGGGCTGCAGTTTGGGGGAGTGATTTATTCTGACAGCGCAGATAAAGCAGCACGATTTGTTATGACGTGTAACCAAAAAAACATTCCACTTGTGTTTCTACAAGACGTGACTGGATTTATGGTGGGGTCACGGTCGGAACACGGAGGAATCATCAAAGACGGCGCAAAACTTGTGAATGCCGTCGCGAACAGCGTGGTTCCTAAATTTACGATTATTGTAGGAAACAGTTACGGTGCAGGCAATTATGCCATGTGCGGAAAAGCATACGACCCTCGGCTTATTGTCGCTTGGCCTTCAGCACGAATAGCCGTGATGGGTGGAGAACAAGCTGCAAAAGTTCTACAGCAAATTGAAATCGCGAGGCTTACAAAAGCTGGAGAGCCCATCGATGAAGAAAAACAGAATGAACTTCTCAACAAGATAGAAGCCCGTTATGAAGCACAAACGCAACCAGAATATGCTGCGTCTCGTTTGTGGGTAGACGCCATTATAGACCCAGAAGACACACGGTCATGGATCAGTATGGGCGTAGAAGTTGCGAACGAATCTCCATCTGAAAAGCCATTTCGCACAGGAGTCATGCAGACTTGATTTGATTAATTAATCCAAAATGAATAGACGATTTATTCTCGTTATTACAGCACTACTATGTGCAACCCCGTTCACATTATCTGCGCAGAAGGAAAGTAAAAAAACAAGGCAGGCGACCGCAAACATTGTGGCATCTAATCCTTCTCCTTATTTAATTTATACTTCAGAGGGAGAATTGACCTCTTTTCAAAACATTGTAGATGCTGCATTAAAAGCTGATGTTGTTTTATTTGGAGAGTTACACGACAATCCCATGATACATTGGCTACAGCTTCTTTTAACTGAGTCTCTAGATGTTGAAGGAAAAGAACTGGTTTTAGGTGCTGAAATGTTTGAAACTGACGATCAACTGCCATTGAATGAATATTTGAATGGGGTGATCAACCTAAGCAAGCTGGAAGGTAACACAAGAGTTTGGCCAAATTTTAAAACAGATTACCTACCCCTTGTTGATTATGCAAAAAACAATCAATGTCGATTCATTGCTACAAATGTCCCCAGGAGATACGCATCCTTTGTCTACTACCATGGACTTGACACTTTAGAATCTTTGTCTGACGACGCAAAAAAACTCCTCCCCCCCTTGCCTATTCTATATGACGGGACAGTGGGCTGCTATGTTGAAATGCTAGAAATGTCTGGTGGTCATGGTGGTGAAAACCTCCCTAAATCTCAAGCACTCAAAGATGCTTGCATGGCTCATAACATCAGTCTAAACTTACCTGAAAACGGAGTTTTCATTCACTATAACGGTGCTTTCCATTCTCAAAACAAAGATGGTATCGCTTGGTACTTAAGACAAACGAAACCTGAATTAAAGGTTTTGACGATTGACGCTACAGAACAAGAAGACATGAGCATCTTTGATGAAGAACGTTTGGGTGTTGCTGACTTTATAATTGCAACTCCTACAAACCTTACGAAAACACATTAACCAATACGAATATTATAACCAACATGAGATTCACCTTTCCCACTCTAATTATTGTGAGCACTATCTCAGCTTTTTTATACAGCTGCGCCACTCAAGGTGAAAGCTCACAAAACACAACCAATGAAATCACTGAGTCATATTACGGATCTGTAATTGAGACTTCAGGAGCGATTGATGCCTCCACAATACGTGAAAAACTTAGTGAGGAAAGTCAGGTCAGTGTCAAGATGGAGGGCACTGTTGTTGCTACATGTGGGAAGAAAGGATGCTGGATGGATGTTGCATCAGGCAAAGACACTGTATTTGTGAAATTTTTAGACTACGAATTCTTTGTGCCTACTGAGGGTGTAGAGGGGTATCACACTGTTGTCGAAGGCGTTGCATTTTACGACACCACAACAGTAGCTGCACTGCGTCATTTTGCAGAAGATGCCGGTAAATCCGAAGAAGAAATTCTAGCAATCACTGAGCCTGAATACCGGTTACAATTTACCGCAACAGGTGTCATGATGGAAGCGGCTAAATAATATGAGAGTCGGGATCTTTTTCATGGGTTTGGCGGGAATCTTTCTGCTATTTTCTTGTTCGAACAATCAAGAAGGATCAGGAGATTCCGACAAGAGGGTCGTGTCAATACCAAACCCTCCTAGCCCGCTGGCCCAAATCATGCGCGACATGGACTCACGACTCGAAGAGATAAAGTTGGCGTCTAAAAAAAGCAAACATTGGCCTCAGCTGAAATATGAGTTCCCTCTTATATCTGATCAGGAAGCAACTGAAGAACGTATGCTTACAGAAGAAGTTTTTGCACACGCCTTGGCGTTCAAGGCTACAACATCCGAATACAACAAAAACCCTTCAAAGCAAGGGTTTAAAGCTATTGTTCAAGGATGTTTGAACTGTCACAACATAAGCTGTCCTGGACCAATTGTTAGAATCGAGAAACACATCACCCTAGACGAGGTCTATTGATTGCGTTCAAGATAAATTAACGCCTCCAACATAGGTTTGTAGAGTGCATGAACCTCACTCTTTTCTTTACAGTCGAGGGCATTACGTAAAGTAAGTATTGCCTCTAATAGGGTTTGCTCATCTTCCACGAGTTGACATTGCTCGATGAGCGTGAGCCCCTCAATTGCTGACCTATAGTCACCCGAAGTTGCACATCTGACGATGACATCTACACTTTCTGAGGGAACAAATCCTGCACTCCACATAAAGCCAAGGACATCGGCATGAATGTCTTTTCTTTCATGATTTTTGAGAGTCTCTAAAAACACACCTTCAGCTGCACTCAGCTTCACACTGGACAACAACCCTCTCATTTCTTCCTTTAACGCATCGTCTTTACGCAAACTGAACGCCTCTAAAAGCGGCTCTATCCAGGCAATAGTTCCACTGTCATTCGCTCTTTTTAAAGCTGACTTAACCTTCTTTTCATCTTTCGACATTAGATCTTTCATTTGGCAAAGGTATCTGGTAATTTCCAACACTCCACTAATTCTGCGATCATCATCGCAGTTGCACCCCAAACCAATTTTGTATCTAATAAAAAGCCAGGCACCTTACTTCCTTTAATAGCGTAGGATTTCCATGTCTCCGAGTCTGAAACATATGACATCTTACATCCAAGCACATTTGAAACTTCTCTCTCATCAGGTGACCAAACAGGACATTTAGCCAGCCATGCAACATAGGGCCTCACGTAGAAATTACTTGGCGGTATATATAAAGGAGTAAGAGCGCCTAATACATTCTCCCTGTGAACCGCTATGCCTAATTCTTCACGACATTCTCTGAGTGCCGTATCGATGTAATCTGCGTCGTTAACTTCCATTTCTCCCCCTGGCATGCCCACCTGTTTTGAGTGCACACCATCGTATTCTGACCGCTCTATCAAAACGCCTTCGATGTCTCCTTCAGACGTTGGATACATTAACCATAAAACGGCCGCCTTTCGAGCAGATTCTATGTCCGACATCTTAAAAGATGTAGGACGATAAGGTGGCGCCGCTTTTAACTGGGCAACCAAGCCCGGCAATGGGCTAGCTAGCCTATTGCTTAAGGCTATTACTTGTTCAGGAACATTCTCGTGAGAGAAGTTGAAAATTTCTTTATCCAGATTCACGCCTGCAAGGTCGCTCGGTTTTACCTTCGTCCAATGCAAGTTCCTCTCATAGATGAAATTAATGGATTCCCACCTGTCACAGAAAGTCGCAAGGATGGGATTCTCGCTGTGGGGGGAGAACTAAGTGCCACATTGTTATTGTCAGCATACGAAAAAGGCATCTTCCCGTGGTATAATCCAGGAGAAATGATCATGTGGTGGTCTCCCGAAGTGCGCGGAGTGATCCATCTAGATGGATTAAAAATGCACAAAAGCATGCGGAACGAACTCAACAAGAAGCGTTACAAAGTCACTTACGACACTTGTTTTGAAAAGGTCATCCGAGCATGTGCTCAAGATCCAAGAGGGGCGGAAAACGCTGATGAGGTGGGAACATGGATCGGAGAGGATATGATCGAAGCATATACTGGCCTTCACAAGCTAGGAATGGCCCACTCCGTTGAAGTTTGGCTTGAGGGTGAACTCGCGGGTGGATTATATGGGGTTTCCATAGGGAGAATGTTCTTCGGTGAGAGCATGTTTTCAAAGTCAACAAATGCATCAAAAGTGGGTCTGTTTCATTTGGCCGAAAAACTTAAGAATTGGGGGTTTGGCCCGATTGATTGCCAAATGATGAACAGTCACATAGAGACACTTGGTGCAGTCCCCATGAGCAGAGAAGAATTCGGCGGAATCTTAAATAAGTATCTTAGGTCAGGGGAAACCATAAAAGGTTCTTGGACAGAGTAAAAAATGCAACGAATAACATCATATTTCGTACTTCGAAGACGCTTGGCCAAGTCATGGCTTAAACTCATTGGATGGCGCTTTAGAGGTCAGGACCAACCCAGCCGGTGGAATCTCATTATGCTTGTGAGTCCAGCACAGGGTCAGATTTTAAAAATGCAACATCGTTGGATGACATTTTTAACATCAAACCCATCGAAGTGGGTCGAATTAGAGAATTTTGAAGAAATCGCACAAATACTGAACAGAAAGCAAACTGTACTCATAAGATGGGATGACAATGTCAATAAGGAGGCACTCTATGAAGTGTTTTTACATGCACGAAATAACAAAATTAGAATCTCAGCATGTGCGTGGGACACAACTCACAAAGCCATTAAGTTTCATTCTCAATTCAGACCCTCTCCGTATCCTGAGCGGGATTTTAGATACATTTCCCGGTTTTTTGTGTATTTCAAGAACATTTGAATTAACATGTTATGAACAATAAGTTCAGTTTCGTTAACAAGCCGTTAATATCTGGCCCCTTTATGATGTGATATATCTTGTCACTACTGCTAAATTGCCCTCGTAACCTCAAACCTCAAAACCAGACTTAACATGAAGATGGACAAGTATGACCTAATGATATTAGATATCATCCAATCTCACAAAATGGACAACCAAAGTCACATTAGATTGAGCGTCTTAGAACGTAATTTCTGGAAATGCATTGAGGCCGATACCGATCTCCACGTAGGACAAGCGAGAATTGGAGAACGAATTACCAACTTATACTTAGATGGTCTGATCCAAAACAAAGACGGTTACACACTTACTAAGAAAGGAAGAGAGCAGCTTTCTTTCGCTCCCTGGAAACAAGAAGGCGCGTTAATTTAAAAAACGTTTTACAGATTAATAATAAAGGGGGCTCCATATGGGCCCCCTTTATTATTGGTCAAAATGTATGAGAAATCCTTACTTCGCCGCAGGTTTCTTCGGCTTTTTAGGCTTCTCTGTTTTCTTTTCAGAATCCTCCTCCGATTCATACGACTCTTCAAGTATTTCTAAACCAGGATACTTTTCCTTCCAAAATTCAAGTTTACTGTGGTCTCTTACCGTAATTACTGTACGCCTATCAAGTCTTACGGTGATATTAGGTTTTAATTGTTTTTCTCTCTTTTTACGTGCCATTCTATCGTTAATAAATTTTCGCCTTAGGTATAATGCGAATGAACACCAAATAAGTTCAATAACATTGTTTTTTTGTAATAATTACTAAGATGTTATAGTTAATTGGTAAATATCTGATGTTTTTGATGAATTTATCGCAACAAACTCACGATCCCTCTTAATTCTTCAGCATCGACATCGTAGCCCTGAACTTTCATAACCCATTGATAAACGCCATCTGGGGCGAAATAATCACCGCCATTAATATTACCCATCCAAGATTCCTCAAAAGAATTCGTTGAATAAACCACATCGCCCCATCTGTTATAGATCACAAGCTCAAATGATTCGATCTGTCTTCCTGTGATTTCAAAAGCGTCATTTAAGCCATCGTTATTTGGCGTAAAAGCATTCGGGATATAAATAATCACTGAACCGTAAAGGTGAACCGTCGCAACATCAAAACAACCATTATTTGTCGTTACTGTTACAGCTGCATCATATTCATCCAACCCATCATAGTTGTGCGTCACCTCTCTTTGATAGCCAAATGAGCCATCCCCAAAATCCCATATGAAATTGAAGGCACCTAGGAAAGGCTCGTCGGGATTTGTAATCACATCGAAATCATACGTGTCATCACCTTGATCGTAGCGAACAATCGTCGCCTCTACCGTTTCAACATCGACCCGCATTGATGCATTGACGTTGTATTCACAATTGTCGACGACCATCACGTCATATGTGGTTCCTACTGTTGGAGATATCGTATGTGCCAATTCACTGTCTATAAAATCCTCCCAAAGTATTTGATAGGGTGGCTGACCTCCTTCAATGTCCAATTCCATAATGGTTTGTGCCCCATTGCAAAGCAGCGTGTCGTTAGAAATAGATATTTCAAGTGGATCATAAGGAACTTCAAAAAGCGTTTGAAGATAAAGATCCCTATCACACCCATCATGAATGTAAATTTCCATTAAGTGATTTGTGAGAGACGTATGATCAATGCACTGATCAGAGCCAAAGTCGACACCATTAATAGACCAGTTATAAGTGACAGGCGGATATTCTAAGCCTGGAATCTGTATCAAGTCTACACACACTGTTTCAAACTCATCACAAGCTACTGTAACAACCTCCGGAGTTAACGCTTCTAAGGGAGGCGTGTCGTAAATGAAGATGCTAATTAAACTCTCAGTGGTTCCACTTATAATGTTCAACTTCAACTCTTCGGTGCCTTCATCAATGAAATCTTGAGGCACAGTAAAGGACAGGGAAATATCATACTCACCTATGGGTATTATAGCCAATGAAGGCAATCCCTCGATGTCCTCAAGGAAAGAAGCTTCGGATGTGGGGTCTTCTGTGATTTGGAACTCAAAAGGGTAGACTGAAGGCACCAAGCAAGGACGACTGATCGTCATCGTAGAGACGCCGCAATCTTCCCAAGCACAATAAATGACAACATCATCTAAAGGGTCGGGATCGCAATCTGGTGATGCCGTTGCTTCATATTCTGTAGGAATTGGCGAACCGAAACTGCCTTCCTCAAGTATCACAATTGATTCTAACCAATCGTCACTCCCATCTGCAATCGCAAGTTTAATATGGTACGTAAGGCCACAACTCACTGGGTGTGATGCCGTGAACATCTCAGTATATCCATTGATACAGGGTGGATCAACTGCACCTGGATTGTCAATATAATATTCAGGATTTGTCACATCATTTACGGAACTAATCGTCACGGGAAGAGGTGGGTCTGAATCCGGAACCTGAGCAATATTTATCGCACCATCGGGAAATCCCGCAGGCGAAGCATATGGTCCTGTAATTCCAGGACCTGAAAGAAAAAAAGCGAAAATATCATTATATTGAGAATTGACCCAGCCCAAATATTCGTCTGACCCAAAAACATAATTGAATGACACGAAATCTCCTGAAGGTTGGAAATCAAATTCTAAAATGCAGACGTCATTGACAGATTGGACGCTGAAGGTCTGCCCAATGAGCGGAGGTACCGAATTTGCGACGGTTAGCAAATCCGCATCTCCTGCCCCACCACATCCACCACAACCCGCAGCGCCATCACATGTTGCAGGG
>CAJXHE010000025.1 GCA_913051865.1 uncultured Flavobacteriales bacterium | reverse complement strand
CTAAATCGGGATGTAGCTCAGTTGGTAGAGTACGCGTCTGGGGGACGTGAAGTCGCAGGTTCAAGTCCTGTCATCCCGACTGTTAAATGAATGCTGTTGCGCTCATTGTTTAGTATGATATCTTTGTTAAATGATTGACATCTAGAAGACAGAGATTTGAAGTGTGATTTATCGCAACAAAGAATTGAACATGGATTTTGAATTCGAACGGGAGTGGAATAAACTTTTAAAGTTGATGTTGGATAGGTTTGGCGATCAGCCAGATGTCACTGCCATCGTCTTTGCAGTTGGGCTTCAGGAAGTCTCACTCGGCCCACGTGAGTATAAAAAAGACGACAAAGTAAACCTGATGCATGTGGGGGTTTGCACCTTACTTGAGCCACTTGGGTATTACAAAGCTTTGGGACTTGATGAGGACGGTTGGCCTCATTTTGAGCGGGTAGGGGAGCTGCCAGAATTAGATTCAGACGAACAAGAACTCATGATGAAGCGTCAACTTATCGAATACTTCGCTGCCTGGATAACGGATTAATTCAGTTATTCTATGATAACCTCCTCCTCGTTGGTCATCATCTCTTCAATCTTTATAAGTCCAGATCCAGAAAGAGAACCTTTTGTAGCTTCTATATCTAAGACTGCGAAACCTGCTTGTCCTCCGACATACATGTCTGAGAAGTTAAATGAGACAAACCCTTCTTCTGATGTTGTTCGAAGGGTGTCAAATCTAGGCTCACCCACGAAATCTTCATCTAAAGATCCAAGCGCATACAAGCGAACATCACATCCAGCTACAGGAATCTTTTCACCGACTTCGTCTACACGATAAACCTGAATATTTGCGATAGTAGGGTCAACTTCAAAGCAACTAGAAATAGTAATTGCGATTGCTGCGAGAGTGAATATGGGAAATAGGCGGTTCATTGCAGGTAGGGTTATAACTTAGCGGATTGAATTCCAAGTAACACAAATATCATGAAAAAATCTCAGTCACAAACATTTTTAGGGACATTCGCCATAATTTTAGCGTCGTTTTTTATGATGTCCGCCTCTGGATGTGATAAAAATGGAGAATCTAAAGCTCCGCGTAAAGCTATAATTCATACGGATTTAGGTGATATTACTTTGGTCTTGTCAGATTCGACGCCCGAACACAGAGATAATTTTATCAAATTGGCTGAAGAGGGGTTTTATGACAATCTGCTTTTTCATCGTGTGATGCAGGGTTTTATGGTTCAAGGTGGTGATCCAAAGAGCTTGGGTGCTGAGGCTGGAGTTCGGCTGGGCAGCGGTGGCCCTGGGTATACAATTAAAGAAGAGATGAGGTCAGACCTCGTTCATATTAAAGGTGCTCTTGCTGCTGCACGACAACCTGACAATGTAAATCCTGAAAAGAATTCATCAGGAAGTCAGTTTTACATCGTACAAGGCAAAACATGGAAGCCTGGTGAGCTTATGAGTTTAGAGCGTAAGATCCAAGCCCAATTTCCTGACTTTGCCTATACTGAAGAAATGAAATCCAACTATGCTGAAATAGGGGGGACACCATTCTTAGATATGAATTACACTGTATTTGGTCTTGTCATTGATGGATTAGATATTCTTGATTCGATTGCTGCCGTTAAAGTTGCTTCAGGGAATAGACCCGTTGAGGATGTTAAATTTACCGTTGAAGTTTTGAAATAATGAAGGAGGAATTAGATGCATTGCTCATTGATATTGAAAGCAGAAGTTTTGAATCTGCGGATCAAGTAGAAGCATTTCGTGTTGAATTCATCGGACGTCATGGAAAGATGAAAGATTTAATGGTGCAGTTTAGAAGCGTAGCGCCTGAACTCAAGCGTGAACTCGGTCCGCTCATCAATCAAGTGAAAGGTGCTGTTGAGGCAAAAGTTGCCCAAGCGCAGTCAAATTTCAATAACAAGGAAGCTGTCAATGCAAGTGGCATCGATTTGTCACGACCTTCGGGTGGCGTGCCGCTTGGGACGCATCATCCACTTCAGGTCGTGCGACGAGAGATTGTAAGCATATTTAAGAACATGGGATATGGCGTGGTAGAAGGGCCGGAAATCGAAGATGATTGGCACGTGTTTAGCGGACTCAACTTTCCCCCAGAACATCCAGCGAGGGATATGCAGGACACGTTTTTTGTGGAACGAAATCCAGACCTCCTACTCAGAACGCATACAAGTTCGGTCCAAGTAAGAGAAATGGAGAGACGTAAACCACCCATGAGGATCATCATGCCAGGGAGAGTGTTTAGGAATGAAGCTGTTTCTGCGCGCGCACATTGTATGTTTCACCAGATTGAAGGACTGTATATAGATGAAGATGTTTCTTTTGCAGATCTCAAACAAAACTTACTTCATTTTGCGAAACTGTTTTTCGGTCCAGAGACGAAGATTCGTTTAAGACCTTCTTACTTCCCTTTCACTGAGCCCAGCGCTGAAGTTGATGTTTATTGGGGATTAGAGACAGAGGTTGACAAGCGAATCACGAAAGGTACTGGTTGGCTAGAAATTCTTGGATGTGGCATGGTGGACCCTCATGTTTTAGAGGCAAATGGAATTGATTCAAAAAAGTACAGTGGCTTTGCTTTTGGCATGGGAATAGAACGCATCACAATGCTTAAATATCAAATCTCAGACCTTCGACATTTCTTTGAGAATGACAAGCGTTTCTTAGATCAATTCAGTGGAGAGCGCTAATACAACTTTAAACCGTTCAAGTCTTCAAGTTTACTTTGCGTGCGGGAGATCTAAAACGACGGAATGACCTCCGATTTGGTTATACTCTAAAAGGACTCTTCCTGCCATTCGTTCTGCCTGTTCAAACACCGGAGACCAAGAAGGGGAGGAGGAATTTCCCGAAAAAAGTGCTTTTAATTCTTGTGTTGCAGAACTTGGTGCTCCCTCAAACATAATTCGGACGCCTCTCCAATCATTTCGAATTGTGGCCTTTAATGGAGATGTAATTTCTGGGGATACATCGGCGGGCAGCAATCGTCTTAGTGTAATTAAGAGGAGAGGCAGCAGTCCTTCAGGCGCTACAGGTGCTTTATTGTCATTATCCAAATCCCATTCTACCACAGTTCCAAGTTCCATTTCAAGAGATGCGATGACATCGTCAAAATCAAGTGCATTTGCACTCACTCTTCTTTCCCAATCTTCAGATGAGTTTGCAAATTGTGTTTCTAATATTTCCACGATGTCTTCCGTGGTTTCACCTTCTAGGGTTCCGATATCAGGTGTGGTGCTGTTGCCAAACATGGTGTGCAGTCGCATCGTTCGCAGTCGTTCTTTTCGT
This sequence comes from uncultured Flavobacteriales bacterium, assembly GCA_913051865.1. Classification (GTDB taxonomy): domain Bacteria; phylum Bacteroidota; class Bacteroidia; order Flavobacteriales_D; family Sanyastnellaceae; genus UBA974. The sequence continues at coordinate 19,868 of CAJXHE010000025.1, read as the reverse complement.
AGTGTACGTCTTAAATCGAAGTTCCTAATCATGAACGCAATAAGTCCAAGAGCGATTAATGCGAATGCGAAAGGCCATGCCCCAGGCTCTGAGGTTTTGGCAGCATTTGCAGAAGCGAGATCGAAAGGGTCAAGTTCAGGAAGCGGGTGATTTTTAAATGATTTGGGTTCCCGGCCTATTTCTGCTGCCGCGATCATTGCGAGCGCCAAGCTATCCGCTTTGTGCAGATACGTGTAGGCTGATTTATTGTCTCCTCTCATGGCATCAAATCGCGCACGTTCTCTACACGTTCGTGCAGTGAGTAGATCATCCCCCAATATTTCAGCGGCCCTCACAGCTTCGTGATGTGCCAAAAGTGCGTCCAGGGTTTTCCCAGATAACTCAGCCGATGTTGCGATTCTAATTTGACCTAAAATCCAACCTTCTGGATGTGTCACCGGGTCAGAATGAAGAAGCATCGATTTTGACCAATCAAGTGCTTCACCGTATCGTTTCTCAGTGACGAGCAAAGTGTGCAGGTTTGCGTAAGCGGCATCAATTTTTTCGATGTCACCTCCCTTTCTCATTTTTTCTAGATGACCTACCCCTGACTCATCAATCCCTAACCCTTCGAGTACCCCGGACTGAACCCACAATATCTTTCGGTCAATGTCGACCTCCCCATTCTCAAAATTGGGGATAGATGCCTCACGTGCTTTGTTCCATTCACCATTTAGAAAGTATATCCTCGCCCTCAGAAGTTCCAGTTTTGAAATCCATGTTTGATCTGGGTTTCTGCTGGTTTCCAAATCGATTAAATGCATTGCCATGGTTTCTTCACCTTGGCTGATCCATCCCTCTACTGTATAATAAACCAGTTCGCTTCTGATTTTAGAAGGACACATTGAACAATTGTCTTCAACGGACTGCCAAGCTTTTGCTGCCCTTTCTAAATTCCCTACACTTTGTTGAATTCGCCCTTTCCCAACTTCTGCTTGTGCAATAATGCAGTAATCTAAAGTTGTTTCTCCTACGGACCGATATAAACTGAGCGCAGCAACAGGCTTGCCTACTTCAACAAGGCTATCAGCTCTAGATAAGAGAGATAAGGCATTCTCGTTTTGGGCTGACAAGCCGCTTAATGAGAAGAGGAAAATGAGGGATATGTTGACACGCCTTATGATGTCACTAAAATACCTTGCAGTCGCGCTTACTTTGAGATTATCAAAGAGGGTTATGGACTACTCACTGTAGACAACTGAGAGCACAGTTTCACCCACGGCTTGCAATGTGCCTTTGTCTATGATGCTCATGTTGTCCCCGTGAGTATGATGAAATGGACCGTATCCCATAGGAATAACTTGCATTCTATAATCAACAATATTTGCGCTCGGGACTCCGCCCAATTCACTCACGAAGAGGTTGTCGTCGATGGTGGGAGGCGTCTCTCTGTTGCTGAACAGTTTACCATGTCCCAATTCAGAAGCTCTAGACCAAATCTTCCTGACAATATTCGGCGCATACTTCATCGACGTGCCCTCTCTATTGAAAACAGCGTCTTTTGCGCCAACCATGTCAAGCAGGATCCCGAATCTTGCGCGATACCCGTACCTGTGAGGTTGTTTGGCCCACTCTTGGCTTCCCAAACACCAATACAAATAACTCGTACTTGTAGATGGTGAGCCATCAGGACTCCCATAGTCTTCTCCGTCAAAGAAAACGATATCAACGCCGATGCTCGGCGCTTTAATGCTGAATTGGCGTGCAATTTCTAACAGTATTCCGACCCCAGATCCACCGTCATTTGCTCCGTCTATGGGCTCGTTTTTACGCACCGTGTCCTTGTCGGCAAAGGGTCTCGTATCCCAATGCGCATATAACATGACGCGGCTCTTCGCTTCTAAGTTATACTGTCCTATAATGTTATTTAATTCAAGAATCTTTCCATCAAAGGCCTTCGCCCGAGCCTCCTGAACGATCACCTCCGCTCCATGTCTACTTAACTCTTCAGCCAGCCAAACCCCGCATGCGTTGTGTTCTAATGTATTAGGAACCCTAGGCCCAAACCCCACTTGTTTCTCCACATAGTAATATGCAGAATCACTTGAGAAATCAGGTGTTAAAATAACTTCCTCAACCTCTTGTGTGCTTTTGTCATTTGATGGCTGCTCATTTGAGCAACTTGATAACGCGCATATTACAAGGCTGAGCATGACCCCTACGGTATAACCAAGATGTCTATTCATGAGACCATGAACTTCCGTCTTTCCCATCCGTTAAATTCACACCTAACTCACTTAATGTGTTCCTGATTCTGTCTGCTCCCGCGTAATCTTTGTTTGCTTTTGCATCCGTTCTAAGCTCCACCAATAAGTCCAATAAATGTGTCGCTAAATCTTCACCTCCAGAGCTTTCCTCCGTCTTCATGTCGTCGTTTTTAAGGCCCAAAACAATGCCTAAGAATCCCGAATAGATTGTTTTGAGGCCATCTATTTGGTCTTGATTCAATCTAATTCTCTCATCAGACGCAGAGTTGATCCATTTCACTCCCTCAAATAATGATGCAATGAGAACAGGCGTATTGAAGTCATCATTCATTGCTGCATAGCATTTGTCCGACAAATCACTCACGCTTATCTCTAAGTTTTCCTTTTCGGTAGCCTGAAGCTTTTGAAGCGTTTCAACGGCTTTTGTCAATTTTGAAAGTCCTTTTTCAGCCGCGATCAGTGCATCGTTAGAGAAGTCTAGGGTGCTGCCATAATGTCCCATAAGCATAAAGAATCTTACCGTCATCGGACTGTAACCTCTTTCCAGAAGTTTGTGGTTTCCTGTGATGAGTTCCTCGGGCGTAAAACCGTTGCCTTCCGATTTTGCCATTTTCCTGCCATTGACGGTAAGCATGTTGCTGTGAATCCAATAGTTTACGCTCTTTTCGGCTTTATTTGCAGCGACATTTTGGGCGATTTCACATTCGTGATGAGGGAATTTCAAGTCCATGCCACCTCCATGTATGTCAAATCGATGTCCCAAATATTTAGTACTCATGACCGAGCACTCCAGATGCCAACCGGGGAATCCCATCCCCCATGGTGAAGGCCATTGCATGAGGTGGGTGTCATCGGCTTTTTTCCAAAGCGCAAAGTCCAATGGGTCGTGCTTTTCACTCTGGCCATCTAGGTCTCGCGTATTGCTTAGAAGTTCGTCTATTTTTCTGCCTGAAAGCTCGCCATAAGGGTAGTCTTCACTGAACCTTCTCACACTGAAGTAAACATTTCCATTCACTTCATAGGCATATTCGTTATCTAAAATTTTCTCGATGGCTGCGATTTGTTCTATAATATGCCCCGTTGCGGTCGGTTCAATGGACGGAGAAAGGATATTAAAAATACGCATCACATCGTGGAAGTCGTTCGTGTATTTCTGAACGATTTCCATAGGTTCTACTTTTTGTAGACGTGCCATCTTCCCAATTTTATCTTCTCCTTCATCGGCATCACCTACCAAATGTCCCACATCAGTAATGTTTCTTACATATCGGACTTTGTATCCGATGAATTCTAGATAACGGAATATGATGTCAAATGACAAAAATGTTCGAACGTTTCCCAAATGCACATTGCTGTAGACTGTAGGTCCGCAAACGTACATCCCTACGTTTGGGGGGTTCAGAGCTTCAAATACTTCCTTCTTACCCGTTAAGCTATTTTGAATTTGAAGTGGTTGCATGTCTTTTGTTTAATATCATACAAAGAAAAACCAATCAGGCGCGTTAACCGAATTTAATTTTCACACTTCCAATGCTTGGAGCATTGCTTTAATTAATTCGGTCGTGTCATACCTTGGCGACCAGCCCCAATCCGAACGTGCGTCATCATCATTTATACTGTCAGGCCATGACGCAGCAATCTCTTGTCTCAAATCAGGTTTGTAAGAGGTCGCAAATTCCGGAATGATTTTTACGATTTCGGAATTTAATTCTGAGGGGGAGAATGAACAACCCGCCAGATTATATGACGTCCGGACGGTAATATTCTCTTTTGATGTTTCCATTAATTCCAGTGTCGCCCTCACGGCATCGTCCATATGCATCATGGGAAGTGTTTCGTAATGTTCCAAGTAACACTCAAATGGCTTGTCCTCTAGGGCGCAATAAAAGGCTTCCACAGCATAATCTGTGGTTCCTCCTCCAGGTTGAGAGCGATGTCCTATGAGTCCGGGATATCTGACACTTCTAACATCTACGCCATAATGTTCAAAATAATACTTCACCCACAATTCGCCAGCGACTTTAGAAACGCCGTATACAGTTGTCGGGTCACAGAACGTATTTTGAGGGGTCTGTGATTTAGGCGCATTTGGGCCAAATACAGCAATAGAACTTGGCCAAAACATCTTTTTAAATAACCCATCCTTGGCACACTCTAATACGTTTATAAGTGACTTCATATTTAAGTCCCACGCAGCCAATGGGCTTTGTTCTCCTTTTGCTGAAAGCATGGCCACCAAATGATATACGTGTGTAAACTCACCTTCGGTAAGCACTTTTCGAACGGCCTGTGCATCTGATGCATCAAGAAAAATAAATTCACTCCTATTAACTTCTGCGTCAGTAGATTGCCGAATGTCAGACACGACAACGGCATCAATGCCATACCTGGCTTGCATCCCTAGAGTCAGTTCTATTCCGAGCTGACCAGATGCGCCTATAACAAGATGTTTTTCCATTGGGTGGAAAGATAAGACTAGATACCTTTGCACCGTGCAATCTAATGAATTTGAATATACATTAAATGACAATGATATCGCAAGATATCCTGTCTCCCCGCGTCGCAGTGCAAAACTACTTCGTGTTAACTCGCAAGGAGATTTCGAACATGGAACGTTTGAAGACCTCCCTCAATATCTAAAGGATATTGGATGTGATGGTCTTTGGGCAAACGAAACAAAAGTGATCCAAGCCCGTCTTTATCTGAGAAAGCCTACTGGAGGCCGCTTAGAAATCTTTCTTCTTGAACCCGTAGATGTTGTCCCTGAAGTCGCACTTTCAGCCCTTCAGACATCTTCTTGGAGATGCCTTGTAAGAGGAGGGAGCAAATGGACAGCTGAAACAGCTTCAATTGAAACAGACGGGCTGACGCTTCATGCTTCACCGATTGACCCTGTTGCGGGATTAATAAGGGAAGATGGCGGATCGTTTCAACTGACATTCACATGGACGGGGGCACTTTCGTTTGCAGATGTTCTTGAGAAGCTAGGTCGGATGCCCCTTCCTCCATACATGCAACGCGATTCGGACGTCACTGATGCAGATGATTACCAAACCGTTTTTGCGCGTCTCCCAGGCAGCGTTGCCGCTCCTACTGCTGGGTTGCATTATGACGACCATTTGCTCATGAAACTCGCAGCTCAAGATATCGCACTTAGACGATTAACGCTTCATGTTGGGGCGGGGACATTTAGGCCACTGTCCGAGGGTGACATCTCGGATCACACGATGCATGCAGAACGATGTATTGTGACACGAGATATACTTGAAAATCTTGCGTCAACTCGTAAAAGAGTCGCGACAGGAACGACCACATTGAGAACCCTAGAGAGTTTATTTTGGATGGCTGTAGTACATCTGGAAACAGGAGAGTTTCCGGAAACACTTGGCCAATGGATTCCATATAACGAAGACCATTCACAAAGCAGAGAGGTGGTTTTCACTTCTTACGAAGCAGCTGTGAGATATCTCCTCAACAACGCCCCACTTGATTCACCTTGGGATTTTAAAACCCAAATCATGATTAGGCCGGGGTATAAAATCCAATCAGTGATAGGACTTGTGACAAATTTCCATCAACCGGGCAGTACGCTACTGTGCCTTATCGCAGCATTTTCAAGCACGCCTTGGAAAGATGTATACGCAGAAGCAATTGAGAACAAGTACCGATTCCTCAGTTATGGAGATGGTTGTCTCTTTGAACTATAGTAAGACTTCCAATGACTTCGGTGTCTTCTTAGTTTCGATTATCGATCACGTCAGACCCATCACGGATCGCATTCTTGATAGAAAGAGAAAATCCGTTAAGTGCCTTAGTTACCAAAGCACTTTGTTCAGTTAAGAAGTCAGTTTTCTCAGCGGCTTCAGTGATTTTTGAAGGCGCAATGACCCATACACCATGGTTGCCAACAATCGGGTTTGACATTTCACCAACAGGAATAGAAAATGCCAATCCGGCAACTTCTGGTTCAGCTGATGCACCACTTCCTGCGATTGTAGCTGTTTTGATATTTACATTGAGTGCAGTCTTCACAGTTGCACCTGCAGCTGCTGCCACTTCATCTAAATTTCCGCCAGTCATGAGTTGCGAATAGTACGCGCCTTTTGCTTTTTTCACAGCCCCAGCTCTCATTTTTTCTTCCACGGCGTCAAAATCGGGGGTGCCTTTTTCTCTTGTAGAATTAAGGATTGCGACAACGTAGTTGTTATCGATCAGCATAGGTTGGCTGATTTCTCCTTTATCAGAACTGTAAGCCCAACTGACAAGTTCATTAACGTTTGTCATGCCTGCGATTGAATTAGATTTTCTTCTCACATCAACAGCTTCGCTGACAGTATATCCTGCGTCTTTTGCAGCACTTTCTAAAGTCGCTTTGTCAGAAGACTCAATTGCAAATTCATTTGCGTCCGAGTAGGCGTCACGCCTTGTTTTGTCAGAAGCATCAATTTTTCGTGTGATTTTTGCAACTTCAACTTCCTCAACTTTTTTACGACGATCGAGAACTTCAATCACATGAACACCATAGCTTGTTTCAACAGATCCAATTGATCCAATAGGCTTGTTGAAGCTAAAGTCATTAAATGGTTTTACCATTCTATTCTGTGGAAAAAACTCATAGACGCCACCGTTAGATTTCGAACCAGGGTCATCAGAGAATCTGTTTGCAAAATCTGTAAAGTCAGCACCATTTTTCAGAAGCCTGACCAGACTGTCTGCTTTTGAATTAAGCGCCACCATTTCTTTGGCATCTTTCACATCTTTTGCTTGTAACAGGATATGTCTTACAGATGCAGCAGTATCGGGGACCATAGATCTACCGAGAATATTCGCAACAGTCAGTAAATTTCCTTTTTGATAGGGTCCGACGATTGTCCCAATTTCAGCGTCAAAAAATGCTGACTCATTCACGTCAGTTTCAACGTCAGCGAGACGAATGTTGCTGATAACTTCAGTACCGCTGCCATTTGTTGTTGCAAATTCAACAACATCATCTGCAACATCCCACGCTGTCGCAATTTCTTGTAGTTCTGCAGTGATGTTATCGACATCTCCAGAAGAAGCCCCTACTGGAATCTTTACGATTGTAATATCTCGCCCTTCAATTTGCTGAAACTTCTTTTCATCTTTATGGTCGTTGAAGTAAACCTGTACATCTCTATCGCTCACATTGACAACACTGTCAGCAATTGTCGTAAACAATTTGACAACGTATTTAAATTCCGCTTTACGTTCTGTACTCAAGTAATCGTACTTGCCCTCCAGTGCATTTGAATACGCGCCAGCTTGAGCCAATGCTTCAAACTTTTCTTTTTTACGTTTCGCCACAATGACTTCCTTATACTTCAGGAAATTCGCCTTGCCTTGAGGCGTTGAAAGCATATTTTGGAAATTTTGCACCCAAGTTCGTTTGTTGTCTCCATTGCTATAAAAAGCGCTTGAAACATATGGGGAAACAAGATCGCCAAAAAGCATTTCTTGGTATTCTTTGTCGCTTACGGTTGTTCCAATATCCGAGTATTCATCACTCATGTACATTGCCGAAGTCATGTCTTCCCACACCTCATTAGGGAGCTGTTCACCTGAGAAACCCAATCCTCGTCTTTGTTGAACAGCAATTTGATACTCTGTACCTGTTATGCCATCTCCGTTTACACTTCCAACCTCAGTGGATACTCCTTGGCCCATAAGCGCTAAAACAGCATCAAAAGGAACTAGGAAACTCAGCATACCTATTCCTAGGAACACCATCAACAACCCTTGTCGGTTGCGAATATTTTCAATCATTGCCATGGTAAAGACGTTTTAAATGTCAGGTGCGCGAAGATAAGAAATTATTCCGCATCATAATAACATGAGTTTAACAAGGATTATTTTAGACCCCTTGACCTCTTTTATTTCCACGTTTATATCGTTAATTTCTAACTGATCCCCCTTTTTTGGTATTGCTGCAAGTCTATGTAAAATAAGGCCTCCAAGCGTTTCGTAAGCGTCTTCTTCGGGCATATTAAGACCCAGTTTTTCGTTCAGGTATTCGACATCATGTCGCGCTGAAAGTATCCAAGATTTGTCATCAATCTGTTCTTCAATCAGAATTTCTACGTCGTGTTCATCCTCTATTTCGCCCAATAACTCTTCCACAATGTCTTCCATCGTAAGAATACCGGCTGTTCCACCAAACTCATCCAAAACAACAGCCAAGTGCCTTTTTCGGACCATGAATTGCTTCAACAACATGTCCCCAGCCATAGGTTCAGGAATGAAAAAAGTGGGCAGCACGACTTCTCTGATGGATTCGGGTAATTTGAAAAGATCTTTCACATGGATATACCCAATGATATTGTCAATGTCGTTTTCGTAGACAACAATTTTCGACAATCCCGTATCTGAAAAGATTGAATTTATTTCGTGGATGGATGTATTTGTTGACACCGAAACAACTTCATTCCTTGGAACGAGGCAATCTCTCGCTTGAACCTGATTAAGTTTCAGCGCATTTTGAAGCATCACTAACTCGTGTTCTAGATCTTGTTCTGGAATCATATTGCCACTTGCAGATTCTAGGAAATGATTTAAATCAGTGGATCCAAATCTCCTTGATACCGACTCCAAACGGCCTGTCGTAAACGGAAACAAGAAGATCTTACTTAATCCGATGATGATCCATGCAGGAATAGCTAATAAGGTTTTAATAATTAGAAGGGGCGCACTTAACCTCTTCAGCCATTGCGCAGGGTTTCGTAGAAAGATTGATTTAGGGATGAATTCGGCGGTGACAATGACGACTAAAGTTGTCACAATTGTTTGGACTGCAAGCGCAAACATTGGTGAAGGTGCGGAAAGCCAATCATTGGAGCTGAAAATCTGTTGACTTATGAGAGCGCCTGACTCCATTCCGCATATAACAAGCGCAATATTGTTACCCACGAGCATGACTGCAATAAAAAGTTGGGGACGCTTGAAAAAGGAAGAAGCAAGTTGTCCTCTCCATCCTTGTTTTGCATTGAGCTCAATTTGTAACCTGTTTGCAGAAACAAAGGCAATCTCCATTCCTGAAAAGAATGCAGAAGCGGCCAAAGAGGCAAGAATTATAAAGATTGAACTGGAAGGGTCAGGGGGCATTTGTTTGTTTGATTAATTACGCGACTTGTTAGAGTCCATGTCCTTTTGCAGGCGTTTGCGAAACCCTCGTCTCACAAAATACCACAGCCATGCAAGCGCAGGGACAAGTGGAAGCATTTGGTTGTTCTCCCAACCTTCACTAAAGATTATCCATAAAGATACACCCGTCAAAATGATTGAAGATGCAAGCCAAAATTTCTCTGCGGCACGTGTGACTTGTAAGACTCGTTTTGGCTCCATGTCCCTAAGGTAAGTTAAATGACCCTGTGGGGTCAAGAATTCGGTAATGTTCAAATCGACTGTCGGCTTCTAATCCTTTGCCGTGAAGTGTGCCTGTCGAGGTATGAATGCTCACAGGACGGTCAGTATGAACTTTGTCAGAATCGTGAGACCAAACCAGATATTCAGTATTCAATCGTTCTCCTTCGAGATTCACTAATTCTACATCATCTAGGGCGATTAGATGCCCTGAATTCGGATCGTAGTTGCCTCTGCCACCACTTAAGATCGCTTGATGATTAGACTTGTCGCCACCGATAAATAAACGAAAACCTGCACTAACATCCCAGATTTCGGTGTCGTCACTTCTCTCCAACCTCCCTGCCTCCAAAATATTTTTCACCTCCCCTTTTTCAGAATAAACAAACTCCCCACTTGTAATGACTTGAGTGGAAATATCCTCCATTTCTGATATTGATTCCGTGAGGGTGTCATCACTCGTGACGCATCCCATGAAGAATATTGAAAAGATCAGATGTAAATAGAATAAAAATCCGGAAGGTGTTTTCATTAACGAACCCTAATATTTGTAGTCATGCCTGAACAAGGACATCCTGAAACTTGCTTCACTGTAAATGATGTTCCGGCTTGAAGACCTAATGTAAAAACCTCGTCTATGGTTGGGAATTGCTTTGACATTTTACTCATCCGTGCATTTGCTTTTTCTTCTAATTCTGGATTCATCCGCTTTGCTCTGGCGTAGTAGTCATGCGCGACCCAATAAACGGATCTTTTCCCTAAAGCTCCATCGTTGCAAGAACTTGAGGCTCCTGCGATTGCATCTCCTATAAGCATATATGCATCAGCGTTATTTGGGTCGATTGCGATGACTTGATTTGCATAACGTTTTGCGGTGCCAGAACGTTTTAATGCACTGGCTATTTGTCCTGTTTTTAAGAGGTAAGCCATCTGATTTGAACAACTGTCACAACGTGATACAGCCTCTTCCATGTATTTAAAGCTGTCACTGAGTTGCGATTGCTTAGCGTATCCCATGCCAATCGCAAAAGCGGCTTCATGACTGGGTTCAAATTCATATACAGCAGTAGCTACAGGAAGAAATAAGTCATTTTCAGTACATTCTCTGTTCGTGAGAATCCGCAACACCTTTTTCTTCAGATCAAAATTTCCAGGATCGGCATCTATGCTTGCTTGGAGTACATCAACCATTTCTTCACATTTTGCAATGGCCACAAACGTCTTCTCAATGTTTTCTTTTGCCTTTGTGTATCCCTTAATGTTTCTGTCATTTTCAGCTGCCTCAGCAATTGCGATTGCCTCATTACAGTAGTCCATTAACATGAGGTAATCCGTTAACATTTTAATCTTCTTTGTTGTTCCAGCCTCCTTATCAATTTTGTTGACGCTTTTCATAGCATAGAAAGACGTGACATAGTAACCACTTAGCATTGATGCAGAACTCTTTGCTCCGAGACAATCCACGCTTTCTTTAAACATCTCAAATGCACCCTGAATGGAGTCCTTATTGAATTTGTAATAATCGGACGCTTTGCGTCCTAAAATGTGGCAACGGTTATTTGGCTTTTTCTTCGTTGATGGAAAAAGTTCCATTCTCGTGTTGTAAACCCACATCAAGCTATCCACAAGAATCTCCTTGCGTTCAAGATCACCTGCTGCCTTGGCCTCTTTAATCTCATACTTGATAAACGTACTTCCGTTTGTGTACAGTGATTCTTGCACTTGTGGTGGACAAACCGCACATGCTTTCTCCCACTGATCATAAGCTTCAGAGTAGTTTTTCTGAGTTTTGTAACTTTTATAAACGCTTAGCGCTTCCTTGCAAAGGATTTGCTTGTTTTCGGTGTCTCCATATTTTAAATCATTCTGCGCGAAAAAATTTAAAGGAATAACGAACGCTATTAAAAGAAAGAGTTGTTTGCTGGTATTCATCACTTTTATTAATCGTAGAGTTTTGGTGTTAGCCAAAGATTTTTGAAAAATGGAGCGAGTGTCACTCCAATTTGAATTTTTAACAAAGATTCTTCAAGGGTACCTTCTAAAACTGTGCCATTCTCTGATTCAAGTCCTCGATGTCCCACTTCTACACCGAAGTGTAGGCGACTTGTTGAGCGACTTCCTTCAAGAGGGATAGTCATTCCGGCAGATGCGCGCCATCCTGACAATTGGCTTCCATTGTAGGCGATGGGGTAGGCGTCTAACGCGAATCCCGCTTTATAAGATGCCCCCCCAGAACCAGGAACGATTGTAATTCCTAAAGAAGTGCGTGAGGCTTTTGCCCATGTTGCATCTCCATCAAGAAAGTTTATCTGAAACAGAGAATCAGAAATAGATCCCCAATCTTCTTGCATATACTCTCCGGAAATCAGGAATCTACTTCCGTTCGCTTGTTCATAAACGAGTGCGCCACCCGCTGAAAATTTTGCAGGAATACGTCCTTCAGCATCCAATTCGTTGATGTATGAAGCTGTGTCTATCACGGTCTCTATGCTGCTGAGTAGTTGAACGTTTTCTATGGTTTTCTCGTAATCGGTGTACAACAAAGTTTCTGGTGAATATGTTGCACCGATATACAATGTTGCCGATCCTTTGAAGTTTCGTTTTTCATCGTATTTGGCCCAAAGCAATTGGTAAGCTTGAGCGCCAAAGAGTCCTCCCAAAGATCGATGCCTCATGGATGTCCTCGTTCTGTTATCTAGATAGGTCACATCTTCAAAATCTAACCGGCCTGTTGAGGTTACTTCCCCAAACAACATGGAGACTTGAGCGCCAAGAAACAGCGCGCGACTGGCCACAAGAACACTGTCTAAATTGCCCGCGGGGATCCATTTCTTGCCCTTAAAAACATGAGATATTCCCAGATAACTTTTGGCGGTTCCGCCTGCTCCAGAATACGTTTCGACAATGTTCCCAATGGTGTTATTTAAGGAATCGTTAAATGACTTTGATACATTATATCCTTTTGCAGAATAGGGCGTAATCCCCATCATATAAGCTGTCTTTCCACCTGGTTTTTTAATGACCAAGGATATTGAACCAAGAGAGCCACTGTTGAAAGTCGCTGTTGAGTCTCCTTCTGTCATGTTCGTATTTGTTCCATGAAGAGAAGTTTGCAAAAGAGTAGTTACACTTCCAGCTGCTGAAGCTGGTTGATCGGGATTGATGACATACCCATCTAAAATAGGTGCGCTCACTCCTCCCATCATCAATTGAGGCGAAGAAAGGGTGGGTATGGTAAGCCCCATGCCGAACCTTGACCATGGTGATGTTTCTGTTTCTTGACCTAAGACCCTAGTGGATGTTGATGTACACAAGATTAGTGCGAGTATAAAAAACAACTTGATGCGAATCAATTTCAACATGTTGGCAATATTAAATGTTCGATGAAAGTTGTATGTGACTAAATATTGCATAATACCCTTTGAGGGTCAAATTAGAATCCGCGAATTTCGGCATTACTCGGCCGAGTTCCAAAAGTGCACTATCTCCTCCTGTTAAGATTACGCCAACGGCCTCCTCGTCTCCAACTTGCTCGTTTAAGATCCTCCATCTTCCAATGATTTCTGCAGAAATACCGTCAGCTGCACCCTTAATCATGGCATCTTGAGTTGTTTTCCCGATGGTTTCACCCTTAAACGGAGCCAACTTAGCCCAAACCTCTTTCTCCACTCCTGAAAGTGCCGCAGTTCCATCCCTCATCGCGTTTATTCGCATCGACAATCCAGGTGAGATGCTTCCTCCCAAATGGAGTCCGTCACATACCACGTCAGTCGTGACACAAGTCCCAATATCCACAATCATCCACACATTGCTTTGTTCAAGCCCCTGAATCACTCCTGATTGAACAGCGAAGGCATTTGCCACACGATCTGTCCCCAAAGAGCCGGGATCTTCGACTTCTGTTTCGAGAGGATGGGGATCTCCATGCTTTATTTCGGTGACACCCCCCTTCGATCGGGTGCGCAACATCTCTGCGATTCCAGTATTCCAGTCACCACTTCCGGTCAACAATACGCCATCGACTTGGCCTGGAGGAAGATGCCCGAGACTCAAGTCTTCTCCAGGGTCTAGATGTGTGATATCCACGATTTTGCCATCCTTAAACACCCCGATTTTCCATCTTGAGTTCCCTTTTTCTACAATCCAAACAACGGTTCCACTTTCCATTACTCCCATGTTACAGTTCTCATAAAATGTTCTACATCTGAGATCAATCGCGCGATGACTGGAGCTGTGCTATCAGGATTTGGCTTGTTGTCGAAGTACAAAGAGCCTCGCAAGAAGTGCTGCGTACTATCTGTAACAAAAAACTGAATGGGAGTAGCGACAGGCCCTTCCAGGTGGTAAAGCACACCTCTTGCACCGCCGTCTGTGCGTTCATTCACCACGCGAATACGACGAATGCCATTTGCTTTGTGGTCGTGGCTAAATACCAACTCTTGCGCATCTTTAATTAAGACGTCGAGGTTGTTGTCTAGCATCAAGTCAGTACAGTGAAGCCTGGCATTAAAACTGGGAAAACGTACATTGTACCAGCAGACATCTTCCTGAGATGATTTCGCCTCTTCTAAAATACTGTATACGGGGATTTCAAATTCATACCCGCATAAACCATCGGTTTTTTTGAAATCTGTTATCGGCAATTCAATTCTGAAATACCCTTCTGGTCTCGGTATTGATGGAGCGCTGCAACTCAAGAACCCACCTAACATTAAAATAGAACAAATAAAAGATAGATCTTTAATCATGATTATATCTCTGAGCTGTCAGTTCCAGATACGTCATCTTGTTCAAGCGAGGGGAGAATAATCTTCACCCGATCGATACGTTTGTGATCTCCGGCATCCACAAAAATACTGACATTGTCAAACACAATATATTCTCCTATTTTAGGAATAGTACCGGCTTGCTCTGTGATAAATCCACCGATTGTGTCGCTTTCCCCTTTTGATTCTTCCCACACCTGTTCATTTAAATTTAGGATTCTGTAGAAATCAATAAGTGCTGTTTTGCCCTCCATTAAAAAGGTGAGGTCATCTAGTCTAGAGTAAGCCACTTCTTCAGCATCAAATTCATCGGTTATATCTCCGACTATTTCTTCCAAGACATCCTCCAAGGTGATGACCCCACTTGTACCGCCATACTCATCTACAACCAATGCCATGTGCACTTTTCTTCCTTGGAATTCACGCAAAAGGTCGTCGATTTTCATGTTTTCAGGAATGAAAAATGGTTCACGAAGCAAAGTGTTCCATATCGCACTCTCGGTTTTTAGCAAAGGAATCAAATCTTTTACATGTAAGATTCCGACCACCTCATCTACTGTTCCTTTATGGACCGGTATTCTAGAAAATCCACTTGCGATTACTGCTGCTTTAACGACATCCCATGACTCCTCGATACTGAACGCTGTAATATCGGTCCGAGGAGTCATCACCTGTTTGGCGTCCTTGTCTCCAAATTTGACAATACGTTCTAAAATTTCCTTCTCGTCCTCACTTCGGTTCTCGTTGTCAGTTAGAAAAAGAGCGTTCTCAAGATCTTTCGCAGATAAATCTTGTACAGGACGCTTTATATTTCTGTCTAAGGCGCGACCGATTGCGACCAATGGCTTCCAAAATGGAAAAAGTAGCTTTTGAAAAATAAGCAGTAAGCCTGAGGTAAACCTCGCTACTTTAAGATTGTGAGAGGAGGCAAACAGCTTAGGGATGACCTCACCAAATAAAACCAACAACAAGGTAACGCCAGCAATGTGAATCACGATTGCCAACCAAGAAGGGAGTGATTCAACTGGGAATAATTGCTGAGCGGTCACAGTAGCAATCAATACAATTGCCACGTTTATCAAGTTGTTTAATACAAGTATTGTTGCGAGTAAATGTCTGGGGCCTTCTGAAGGGTTTGGGTTTCTAAGAAGTGCAAGTACATTCACAGAGGAGGCCCTCTCATCTCCTTCTAAGTCTTCTAGGTCTATAGGTTTAAGTGAAAAAAATGCAACTTCAGACGCAGAAATTAGCGCGCTACAAATCAACAGAACCAATATGAGTCCTGTCGCTAAATAGGGGTTTAAAAATACCAAAGGGTCTGGGTCCACCACGGGTTGTGATTTGGTCAGAAGGGCAGATCACCTCCTTTTATTTCCTCACCCATTTCAGAAGAAACAGACGGCTGAACCGCCTGTTTTACTTCAGTGGTTTCAGAAACAAAAGACTCAGGTGAGTCGGTGACTTTCTTGTCAAGCATTTGCATGACATCAGCTACAATCTCGGTAGAATACCTTGTTATACCTTGTTTGTCATCCCATTTTCTTGTCTTCAGTTTACCTTCTATGTAAACTTTAGATCCTTTTCTGAGGTATTTTTCAGAAGTTTCGGCCAATCCGCGCCACAATACAATATTATGCCATTCCGTTTGCGTGATTCGCTCACCAGAATTTTTATCCTTATAAGTCTCAGAGGTCGCTATTGAGAAAGAACAAACCGCAATACTGTTAGGTGTGTAGCGCATTTCTGGGTCTCGACCCAGGTTTCCGATTAAGATTACTTTATTGATTCCTGCCATGTTAGCGAAGGTATGTATTCTTATCGAATTAGAACATTTTTTTACAACTTTTGATAGAAACTTGCTTCGCCTTTTCGTTTTCAATTGAATAGATGTATTTTTGCACTCCAATTGATGGGAACTTTGCATAATTGTTTGCAGAGTATTATTAGTCAAGCAACTACATTTAAAAATGACAAAAGCGGATATTGTAAGTCAAATTGCAGATAAGACAGGTATGGAGAAGCACGATGTGCAGGTAACAGTTGAGGCATTTATGCGTACAGTACGTGACAATGTTGAGGGTGGAGAAAATGTTTATTTACGTGGTTTTGGCAGCTTTATTGTAAAAACAAGAGCGGCGAAGACAGGTAGAAATATTCTTGCAAAGAAATCAATCCGAATACCAGCTCATAACATCCCTTCGTTTAAACCTGCAAAGGAATTTATGGAGAATGTTAAAACCAAAGTTGCGGTTTAACTCATTTCATGAGTTTTAGTTGAACAAAAAATATTAGACATTAAGTCAACATCAGTGTGGTGTTTGACCCTCACGAATTAAATTAGTTATCATGCCAAGCGGAAAAAAGCGCAAGCGTCATAAAATGGCCACCCACAAAAGGAAGAAGCGTCTTCGTAAGAATCGTCACAAGAAGAAGAAATAAGCGACATCTCTAAGCTGTTTTTCAGCTTTGAGATGTGTGTGTTTCTTTACTGCCTAGTTGATGCTAGGTGATAATTTACGTGCCTTGAAATCAGAACTAATAATCAATTCAACTTCCAAAGGAGTTGAATTAGCGATCCTTGAAGAAGGCAAGCTCGTTGAGCTACATCGCGATCCAGGTGATACCCCCTACAGAGTAGGTGATATTTACTTAGGTCGTGTAAGGAAAGTGATGCCTAATTTGAACGCCGGTTTCGTCGACGTTGGATATGACAGAGATGCCTTTCTTCATCACAGCGACTTGGGTGTTCAATATAAGACTCAGCAGAAATGGACGAAACTCGTTATGACAGGAAAGTTGCCTGTCAGCGATATCGAAAAGTTTAAGCTAGAACCTAAAATAGAAAAGCGCGGGGCGATGAAGGACTATGTGAGTTCTTCACAACTTGTTCTTGTCCAAGTGACAAAAGAGCCCATCAGCTCAAAAGGGCCACGTCTCTCGGCAGAGATAACCCTTCCAGGCAGGTTTCTTGTTCTCGTACCCTTCTCTGACAAAGTCAGTCTTTCTTCACGCATTAAAAGTGAGACAGAAAGAAAGAGACTCAAGAGTTTGATTCAAAGTATCAGGCCTCCAGGGTTTGGGATTATTGTCAGAACAGTTGCTCAGGAGAAGGGGTCAGCAGATTTACACAGTGATTTGTCTGATTTAATCAAACGATGGGGAGAACTGTTTGAAAATCTCAAAAGAGCCAAACCAGGCAATCGTATTCTTGGGGAGCTTAACAAGACGAACACAGTACTCAGGGATGTTCTGAGACCTGAATGTGAATTGATTCGTGTCAACGATGAAAAACTTGCGGATGAGGTCAAAACATATCTCATCAGCATTGGGTCCGATCAAGCCGACAGTGTTAAGTACATTAAGGATAAGGATCTCTTTAATTCACTTTCTATTTACCGTCAGATTAAAGCCACTTTCGGGATTAAAGTCAGCCTTCAAAGTGGTGCGTATCTCATCATTGAGCAAACCGAAGCGATGTTCGTCATTGACGTTAATAGCGGAGGGCGAAAGAAGGGCGCATCGACTCAGGAAGAGAATGCACTCCAGACGAATATAGAATGTGTAGAAGAAATCGCACGGTTACTTCGCCTAAGAGATATAGGGGGTATTATTGCGATTGATTTCATTGACATGGCAAAACGAGAGCATAACAAACTGCTCACGGACACCATGAAATCGGCGATGAAGGGTGATAAGGCCAAGCATAATATTGCATCACCAAGTAAGTTTGGGGTGATGGAGCTTACGCGACAAAGAGTCCGAGATGTCGCGAATGTGCAAACACAAGATCGTTGTCCTTCTTGTAATGGCTCAGGCAATATCCAAGCAGCCATATTGGTTACAGACACAATTAAGTCTAGCTTAAAGTACTTTTCAAAAGGAGAAGGTCATAAGAAAATTACGATTTTACTTCATCCGATTCTTGAAGCCTATTTAGTCCATGGTGAACCCATCAAGCTTTTTAAAGGGTGGTATGGTTCTTCAGTTAGAATCAAATGGGAAAAGGAGTTGGGTATTTCGCTCGAGCTAGAAAGCAATTCCTCGATGGAAATTTTAGAATACCATCTTTATACAGACAAGGGAGAAGAGCTCGTCGTATCTTAAGGCGTTAACGCTTTGGTTTTACGATGTCTTTCGGATAACAAAGGAAAGATTTTACAACTTGACGAGTAAGATGTGTCAGTGAAAGATGATCGTTCGCTTCTGCAAAATCTAAAACAGATCCGTCCTTGTATTTGATCAGGATGCCCTTCGGCGTATAAGCTTGGTTTTGGATTGTGTCATTTGATACAAAGTAAGATGCTTCATCTGTCGTGAGTTCCCATGCATCTGAAATCGATTTGATACGTGCATTCACTTCACGATCTGTAAAGGGTTGAGATCTGAGCTCTATTCGGAACAGTTTCCTATCGAGTAGTCGTGCGCTTAATGTGGATAGAACTTTGTCGTCGTGATAACGCCACGACTTCATTGCGCAATAAATATCGGAGTCGTCAAGGTCACAAAAATAATCGAGGACTTTCGGGTTTGAAATAAACGATTGTAGGTCGTAATCGTTTTGTAAAAAACCAGACAATGCCGGAGAAGCAAATACATCCACCTTGTTTTTAGTGAGAAATTTGGCTCTACGCAGAATTAAAGTGAGCATATGTTCCGCACTGATCACCGTACGATGTAAATACACTTGCCAATACATTAAGCGGCGAGCTACGATAAATTTTTCGACGCTATGAATGCCTTTTTCTTCAACGACCAACTGGTCATTCACAACCGACAGCATCTTGATGATTCGTTCGGAACCCACTTTCCCTTCCGTCACACCAGAGTAGAAGCTGTCTCGCGCCAAATAATCAAGTCGGTCCATGTCTAACTGGGAGGATACGAGTTGGTGCAGAAATTTTTTCTTGTATTTGTTTTTGAAAATTTTAATTGCCAAATCTAGCTTCCCATTAAAGTCGATATTCAGACGATCCATAATAATTGAGCTGATATCTTCATGTTGGACTTCATTTACAATGCTGTGCTCTAATGCGTGACTGAAAGGTCCATGACCTACATCATGCAGTAAAATCGCAAAACAAACTGCCTCGTCCTCCTGAGGCGTTATTTCCACCCCCTTTGACCGAAGGCTATCAATCGCTTCCTGCATGAGGAACATACTTCCCACTGCATGATGAAACCTGTTATGAACAGCCCCTGGATATACCAAATGACTTAGCCCCAATTGACTTATTCGTCTCAAACGTTGCACAAATGGATGGTCTAATATGTCCAAAGTAAATGCATGACGAAGTGTAACGAACCCGTAAATCGGATCGTTTAGGATTTTATGACGGTTTGTCTTAGGCATAATTGTTGACATGAATCTGATATACGAAACGCAAATTACGTACGTTGATGTTTCTTTGCGCAAGATACTTAAGCACATGACGAGACAACCACATATACTTTGGGCCGATGATGAAATCGACATGCTCAA
>CAJXHE010000024.1 GCA_913051865.1 uncultured Flavobacteriales bacterium | reverse complement strand
CTGGAAGCATCACCGTGATGGCCATCGACAATTTACCATGCGAACTGCCCAGAGATGCGTCGAAAGGGTTTGGGCGTGACATGCTCGACCACGTCATTCCTTTGCTGATTGAGGGCGATCGAGATGGCATCCTGGCCGGAGCGAGAGAGACGGGACTCGATGGAGAATTGTGTGAGAATTTCAAGTACTTGGAAGATTACGTCGCGGAAGTCGGGAAGTAAACCTATGTGAACATTCGGCTACTGGGCTACGAAGGCGTAGTGCAGCATTCCGGTTTGGCGTTTGGGAGCGGAGTCTAGGGGAAGGAACGCCGATTCTTGGGCGGAGTTTAAAGCCGCCAAAGCGAAACACGAGCCCGGAGCGGCGCCCGAAGAAATGTTAGCGGAAAGGACTTTGCCCGAGGGGGAAACCACGACTGCGACAGAGATATCGGCCCTGCCTTGACATTTGTATCCTGGAACGTCCAAATGTCGGGGAGCTCGTCCATCCAACTCGAAGCGGACCGTCACGCGCCCCTCGTACTGTTTGTCCCAATCGTCCATGGTATCTATCTGTGTGGAATCGGCTGTAGCGTCTGGAATCCCCACCGTCTCCATGTCCTTTTCCTCCGAAGAAAGCCGATCAAACTCCGCCGCTTCCATCGCCTTAAGCTCCGCCTCTACCTCTGCGTCTAGCTTGGCCTTCTCCGCCGAGGTCAGTCCCGTAGAACGGGATTCTGAAGAGGACACCTTTGAGGCGTCAGCCCTGAGGTTTGCAATGCGTTCGTTCAGGCTTTCCTGTAAATCTGAAGGCTGAGACTCATCTGGGACAGGAAGTTCTGACGGGTCAAAAAACGTGACATCTGCGTACTGATCTGAGGCTGAAGGCGCATCTGATACTGTAATTTGGGTCAAAATAAAGAGCGCAACTGCATGCACTGCTAACGTGTACATAACTGCTTTTTGAACCCCAGGTGACATGCTGATTTTCGAGAGGATTAGTCGTAAACCAATGTGGTCTCTCTATGCCAAACCGTAGACGTAATGCTGTGTCCCTGCTTGAAATAATACGTCCCTGTTTTCATCACGACTTTTCTGTAACGTAAAACGTGATCACCGTCGCGAATCGTACGTTCGATGACAATCCCATTCTGAATTTTGTACGAGCTCTCATAAAACCCCTGAGGAAGCTCCATGTCAGAATCAGCAATTGTTGGAATACCATGTGTTTCTTTATACACTGGAGCGTCATATGTGACTGAATGGCTATAGTCTCTGTAAACGGGCGCGTCATGGGTGACTGAGTGATCATAGATGCGATACACTGGTTCGACATAGGCTACAGAATTGTCTTCGTTTCTATACCCTGAAATCATCTCGTCGAGTTCTCCTTGACTCCTTTGCTTTGCCTCATCTTTTCTGCGTGTAAGCAAATCTCTTTCTGCCTGAACTCTTGCGGCCAACTCATCAGATCGCGCTTTGCTTTCAGATTTTAATGCATCCCTGTAATACTTCTCAGCCTCATCTGGCTCGTTGCTTGCCGTATTTGCAAGGAGTGCAGAACGCTTGCGCTCTGCCGCTTCTGCCGCCTCGGCATCCCGCTCATTTGCAGCGTCTATTTCAGCCTGAGCTGCAGCATAATCCATCTCGGTTTGTCGTGCCAATTCCTCTGCAGCTTTCTGTTCTGCAATCTCAACTGAGGCAGCATCCGCAGCAGCAGCAGCAGCAGCAGCGGCGGCATCGGCAACATCGGCAGTGGCAGCAGCAGCAGCGGTAGCGGCATCGGCATCAGCAGCAGCGGCAGCATCGGCAGCATCGGCAGCGGCTTGATTTGATTGTGCATTTCGTGCATCAGCGTCCGCTTTTCTTTGGCGTGCTTCAGCTTCTTGTGCGAGACGTTCTGCTTCCAAAGCTGCGGCTTCAGCTTCTTTTTCAGCTCTGGCAGCATCATCTTCAGCCTGCTTTTCAGATAATTCTGCAGCAATGGCATCCAGTTCGCTTCGGGCTTTGTCGCGCGCCTCAATCGCTTCTTCTTCTTCTGGTATCAGAATGAGGGCCTCTTCGAAAAAGCCAAGGGCTTCTTGCCAATTCTTCTTCTTCATCGCGTTCTCCCCTTGCTTCATAGCGACATCGAACGCACGTTTGTTTTTTGAACGATTTTCTTCAATCGACAGAAGTCTGTTCTTCTCGTTTTCGATACGCTGCTTCACCCGAGCGGTGTGCTCCATATCGAAATTGAATTTTGAGGATCCTACATCATAGGTTCCCATGCCAATGGGCGTGTCTAAAATAGATTCGTCAAACCCTTCGATCGTTTTAAAAAGCGTCATATCAAGATCAAATCCAAATCCATCAACCGCATCCGTGTCTGGAACATCACTCACATCGAGGGACACTTTCTTGGACGTAAACCCATCCCTCACAAATTGAAACATATACAAATGGCGTAGCGGCAACTCAAATGAATATCCCGCATTGTTATCTACCTCTAACCTGTCAAACTCACTCCCATCCTGAAAAACAACAACAACACAACCAGGCAATTTCCTGCCAGAATCTTCATCCTTGATGGTGCCTTCCACAAGAAGCATCGATTCCGTTTGCGCAGATACTGCGCCTAGTGCAACAATCAAACAAACTGCAACTGCAACAATATTTCGGAAATAGTGGGGAACTATATGGTCAATATTCATTTTGTAAAAATACAGAATTCTATTCAAACTGGCTACGAATGTAACCTTATGGGGCAAAGTACCGTAAAGACTTACAATATCCTATCTCTTATGAAAAATTTATACCCCACCCTCGCTCAAGCTGTTCTATTTATAACTGCACTTTTTATATCCAGTTTTCATGGAATTCAAGCCCAAACATTTTCTGCCACAGCAGGTCCTGTCTCTCAAGTTGGGAGCGTGAGCCCTGAATCTGGCGCATCCGCTTTAGGTACCGGACTATCTATGCAGCAATCCGTAGGTGATTTTGTAAGCTTGGATCTTGATACATGGAAAGGTGCACTGTTTCAGGACTATGGTTACCAAGGCGAAAAAGCAAAGCTTTCTTCAGTAGGCGCTTCTGTTAGAATATTGCCATTCAAATCTTCAACGACGGCAATAAGGCCATGGATTGGCGCAGGATTAAGCTGGGGAAATACAAATGTTATGGCTGACTTATACGACCAAGAGGGGCGTCAATACCACCTTTGGTCTGATGGGTTGTTGTACGATGCAGCTGAGCCTCACTCATCTGGCCCAAGAGCGAGAAGTGCAGACAAAGCAACGCAATTGACAAGAGATTATGACTACGAAACATCCATTTCAAATAACAGAGGACTTACCATCCCGGTGAAGTTGGGAGTCGACATTCAACTCACCCCCTCCATCAACTCATCATTGTCGTTTACTGCGCAGATGGGGAATACTAATGTATTTAATTCATTTGGCGCTGAGAAAGCCATCGGTGGGAGTTCACTCGTGACAACCGTACAGGCTGGCATAGGTATTATGCTTGGAAAAAGGGTAGGAAGAACGAAAATGAAGACAGTTTTTTCAAACAATATGTTTGCAGGTGACATTGATTTTGATAAAGACGGAATCAATGACATTGTAGACAGATGCCACGGAACGCCGTCTGGCGCACCCGTCAATGAATATGGATGTCCATTGGACACCGATGGTGACGGAGTCTCAGATTATCAAGATCTCGAAATCCACTCACTAACACACTTTGTAGACAATGATGGCATTGCATTAAGCAAAGAGGAATGGGATGCACGTTACGCAACCACGGATGCAGATCCCAATTCGTACATCCTTGATTACGCGGTAATCATCGCTGAATTCACACCTGAACACTACAAGAAAATGCTTGAAGCGGCAGGAAATACAGCTAAAAAATCTGAAGAGGAAGCCTTAAACCTTCTCAACGAATCTATGGTGAATGCCGTATTGACATATAGGGTTCAGTATGGTGTATTTAGTGAGAATCAAATGCCAAAAAATATCGCATTGGAAACAATTTCAGACAACAATGGTTTGTTGCGCTACGTAGGTCCAACTCACAATAACACAACGGAAGCAAGAACTGAACTTGAACAGTCAGAATCAGTTTGGGCAGACGATGCGTTCATTACTGCATACAGAAATGGGAAGCGTATCCCTATGGCGGAAGCGATAGGACTTGAGGCTCACAGAAGCTTTATTCCGCCCACAACTGACGCACCAGAAGCATCCGAAACGACACCCATCAAAGAGGCAAGTGAGGCACCAATATATCGCATTCAACTCGGACGGTTTTCAGACATGATTCCGGTGAATATCTTCGAAATGTTCATCACCCTTGGGGATGTCAAGCAAGTCATTGAAATGGATGGTACATACAGATACTTCACAACGTCGTATGACAACGAATCTGAGGCCAGAATGAGATTAGACAGCGTAAAAGATTTGGGCATCTCTGATGCGTTTATGACTGTTGAATTCCAGGGCGCACAAATTTCTATTGCCGAAGCAAGAGAAATCGCACAGTCAAGTCACTAAATCACAGCTTGCTACTCGCGCGTTGCGTTGGGGCGCAATTGGCTGACGACGGCTTGGGCAACTCTTCTGCCGTCCATGGCGGCTGAAAGGATGCCTCCAGCATATCCACCACCCTCTCCGCACGGGAAAAGACCCTGAACTTCAGGGTGTTCAAGTGTATCATTGTTTCGTGGGATTCGAACGGGACTGCTTGTGCGAGATTCCGGCGCTACAATGATGGCATCGGGATGGATAAAGCCTCTCATGTTTTGATCAAACTTCTTAAAACCCGCTCTGAGCGCATGGATTAACATGGGGGGAAGTATTTTATGAAGATCGACAGGCACCACGCCAGGAAGGTATGAACAGACGGGAAGGTCTTTTGACGAACGCCCGGCAATAAAGTCTGTCAGCCTTTGCGCAGGGGCTGTTTGTATCTTGTGACTTTCTGATTGACTTGATTCCATCTTTCGCGCAGCGGCTTCCCAGCATGTTCTTTCTACCTGCGCTTGATATTCCATTGCAGCCAAAGCGCCGGAGAACCCTGCTTTTTCCCACACCTCATGGTCAATCGTCACCACCATTCCTGAATTTGCATATGGATTGTTTCGCTTTGACGGAGACCAGCCATTTGTGACTATTTCTCCTGGAGAAGTGGCGCACGGTGCAATAATTCCTCCGGGACACATACAGAAGCTGTGTACGCCTCTCCCATCTATTTGGCAAACAAGCTTATAGGATGCCGCAGGCAATCTTTCCTCACTGTTAAAATTCAATCTGTCTTCTCCGTGGTACTGCACTGTATCCACATACGATTGAGGATGTTCAACTCTCACGCCGAGTGCGAAAGGCTTTGCTTCCACAAGGATGCCATTTCGATTGAGCATTTTAAAAACATCACGCGCGCTGTGGCCTGTGGCAAGAATCATTGCCGCACATTTTCTGACATCTGTCGCATTCCCTGACGTTAAAGACGCAGACACCAGCTTCCCGTCTTTGACTTCAAGATCTGTGAGTAAGGTGTTGAACAAGACCTCTCCTCCCGAATTCTCTATCGTCTCGCGCATGCTTGTGATAATGGCAGGAAGTCGATTCGTGCCGATATGGGGATGAGAATCGACCATAATTGATGATGGCGCACCATGAACGACAAGCCATTCGATGGCCTCCATCACATGTCCACGCTTTTTTGCACGGGTGTATAGCTTTCCATCTGAATATGTCCCTGCCCCTCCTTCTCCGAAACAATAATTCGAATTGGGATTGATCACATGCTCCTTCACCAATTTTGCCAGGTCACGACGGCGTTCGCGTACCGCTTCCCCCCTTTCGATGATGATGGGCCTAAAGCCCTCTCGAATTAGTTCTAGGGCGGCATACAACCCTGCAGGACCACTCCCAATCACAAGCACCTCTTCCTTGCCCCTCACATCGGGCCACTCCCAAACTTGCATTCCTCCATTGGGCTCCGGAACTGATTCAGGCCCGGCTTCAACAGAAAGCTGAATGATGACGGGTTTTTTTCTGGCGTCAATGCTGCGACGTAAGATCTTAACCCAGGCGACCGTGTCATCATCAAGTCCCCAGCTTTCCTCTATGGCTATACGGAGCAATCGATTGTCTGACGCTTCTTCAGGACTGACTCTCACCTGTCCTTTCCAAATTCCTTTGTCGTTTTGCTCCATATTGCGAAGATATCTGCTTTGACTTACGTAAATTCGTACTCCCATGGAAAAAACAAACAATACATTTCCACATAACCCCTTGCGATTCGATTCTGAAGGGATGAGTAGATCTGAAGTCTTACAACTTTACAGCCGTTTGTTGCTTCCAAGAATGATTGAAGAGAAGATGCTCTCTCAACTGAGACAAGGCAAAATCTCGAAGTGGTTTAGTGGGATAGGACAAGAAGCCATTTCAGTGGGTGTTGCCGCTGCGATGCCTAACGATACTTGGATCCTACCCATGCATCGGAACCTTGGTATCTTCACAACCCGAGGGATCACCTTGGACCGACTGTTCGCTCAATTTAAGGGCAAGGAACACGGGTTCACAAAGGGCCGAGACAGAAGCTTTCACTTCGGATCCAAGGAGCATAAGATCTGTGGGATGATTTCTCATTTGGGCCCACAATTGGGCATTGCAGATGGCATTGCCCTTGCACATAAATTGGACAAATCAGGCAAAGCCACCTTTGTCTTTACAGGAGATGGCGGCGCGAGTGAAGGTGATTTTCACGAGGCAGTCAACGTCGCTGCAGTGTGGCAATTGCCTGTCATTATCGGCATTGAAAACAACTCATGGGGACTCTCCACACCGTCCTCGGAACAGTACCGTTGTGCGCACTTTACAGACAAGGCAATTGGGTATGGAATACCCGCTGAAGATGCGATACAAGTCGATGGAAATGACATCCTTTCAGTTTACAATACCGTGCGTAAATGTGTTGAATCTTTACGTGAGAAACCAAGACCTATAATACTGGAATTCAAGACATTCAGAATAAGAGGTCATGAAGAAGCATCAGGCACAAAATACTACCCTGAAGGGCTCATTGAGAAATGGCAAGAGGTCGATCCCGTGGAGCGGTTTACGGCACATTTAAAAGCATCCGGTGGACTCAGCAATGAAGAAGAATCGGAGATGCAAGAGATGCACAAGGCAGCTATTTTGGAGGGCTTAAAAATATCCTCTGACCTGCCTGACATTATCGCAAACATGGACGTCGAACTTGAAGACCGTTTTGCTCCAGGAACACCTGCCCCCATCCCTCCAACATCTGAAGGTCGAGAGCTGAGATTGATTGATGCCATACAAGAAGGCTTAGGCATGAGCATGGAGAAAAACGAAGGCATGGTATGTATGGGCCAAGACATCGGTGCCTACGGAGGTGTCTTTAAAGTTACAGATGGATTTATAGAAAGGTTTGGAGAAGCACGTGTGAGAAGCACGCCGCTATGTGAAAGCGCAATTGTGGGCGCCGCTTTAGGGCTAAGTATAAGCGGACGAAAATCCATGATGGAGATGCAATTCTCTGATTTTGTAACGTGCGGATTCAACCAAATCGTGAATAATTTGGCAAAGATTCACTGGCGTTGGGGACAATGTGCTGACGTCGTCATCAGAATGCCGACAGGAGGAGGTGTGGGTGCTGGACCGTTCCATTCTCAGAGTGTCGAAGCGTGGTTCTTCCATGTGCCCGGTTTAAAAATTGTATATCCCTCTACTCCAGCAGACGCTAAGGGGTTATTGAGAATGGCTGTAGAAGATCCAAACCCTGTTCTCTTTTTTGAGCACAAACTCCTGTACAGGAGTTTGACTGGCCTGGTTCCAGAAGAAGATTACACCATCGCATTTGGCAAGGGAAGAAATGTAAGAGAAGGAAACGATGCGACCATCATCACCTATGGTTTGGGCGTCATATGGGCTGAACAAGTTCTTGATGCGCATCCAGAATGGTCGGTTGAATTGATCGATCTCAGGACACTGCTCCCGTGGGATGAAGACATGGTGATGAAAAGTGTCAATAAGACGGGAAAAGCCCTCGTGTTGCACGAAGCAACGATGACGGGTGGTGTGGGAGGAGAAATTAGCGCACGAATTCACGAAGAATGTTGGCGCAACCTCGATGCTCCTGTTATGAGAACAGCAAGTCTAGATACTGCATTTCCATTTGCCGCTGATCTAGAAAAGTCTTTTATGGCCAATAATCGCCTTGAAAGTGACTTAAAAACGCTTATTGAGCACTAAAACAGCAAAACCAACACCTAAAGCTTGGTTTTATCGACTGTCTTGTGTAGTTTGACAGAATATGCCCCTGCACATTGAAAACGTCCGACGCGCAATACACTCCATGCTTAACGATGTGGTCGAGCAGAGCTTTGCCCATGTGCTTGCATTTCCCATTGATGATGAACAGGCGCATCAGCTCATCAAGAAAGCAAATGTTTCACTGAAATCTTTGGTTTCTCAAGCGAGACAAGACGTTCTTATTCCAGAAGAAAACACCAAGCAAGCCGCACTTCGTGATACAGTAAAGCGTGCAGAAAAAACAAGTTTGGCATTGCTCTCTGAATTGCAGGTTTTGCGTAAAAACCAAGCTGCAAGAAATAAAGTCAAAAGGTCTTAATCAGCGGCAAAAACCCCGATTAACTTACTTACTTTTTAGATCTTCTGGCTTGACGCGCTGAGGAGGATGCGCCGCCTCTGCCTCCTGTTGACGTCTTCGCTCCCCCACCCTTAACCGCTTGTTCTACCATTTTGATGTCCTTCGTAAGCATGCCTTTCGTGTCTAGTCGCTTACAATCGTTAAGCAACATGATTGCTTCGCGCGTGCGGCGCTTTGTACTTGCAATGACTGCTAAGTTGAGTTTTGCTGCAGCCTCGTCGTGGGCTTGACGCAATCCCAAACTCACAGCTTCTTTCAAATACTTTTCTGCGACATTCATATTTTCTTCCATGGTCAGACTTCCCAACAAGAAGTTGTAATAGCCTCGCTGCCTCGGCCAAAGTTGATTTGGGCTAATTCTCCCCAACCATTTTTTTGCCTCGGGCATCTTCTGCTGCCTGATCTGAACAAAAGCCAACACCAGCCTCATGCTTTTTAAAGTCATCATAACCAGTATGATTGTAACAAAAATCATTCCGATAGCGGCCCCTGTTTGGGCTTTAGAAAACAAATAAACCGTGTAAGCCAAACTTGAGGCTGCCAATAATATTTTAATCAGACGAGTCAACATATATGCTAGTACCTTTGTGAATAATAGATTACAAATTTACTAAGGTATGAATTGGAAACACCTGACTTCTGCAGGGGATTTAGATAACGCGATATCGGCATCCGATTTAGGGACTGTCGTACTCTTCAAACACAGCACAAGATGCTCTGTGAGCAGAATGGCGCTGAAGATGTTTGAACAAGGTTGGGATGAATCTCTGAAAGATGTCACGGCATACTATCTCGACCTGTTAGAAAACAGGCCAATAAGTGCTGCGATAGGAGAGAAACTTAACATCGAGCACCAAAGCCCTCAGATGCTAATCTTGAAAAACGGACAAGTGGTGCACCATTCAAATCACCATGACATTGATGTGAATACTGTAAAGAACTACCTTTGAACAACATGGCTTCAGAAATGAAAGAATCAAAAACTGCAAAGCTTCGTGTCATTCTTGACACCGAGCAAGATGTGTATCGGGATATCGAAATCTCCATAGATTCTACGCTGTTGCATTTTCACAATGCCATCTTAGATGCTTTCGGCTGGGCTCCTGGTGAAATGGCCTCATTTTTCGAAAGTGATGAAAACTGGGACAAAGGAAAAGAGTATTCCTTGATGGACATCGGCGGGGACGCAGACATGACGGTTGTTAAGGTTGAAGCAATCATACAAGACACTGATTCTCGGGCTGTATACGTTTACGACTTCCTGAGGATGTGGTGCTTTTTCATTGAGCCTGTATCGTTCGGTGAAGCTGAACCAAACATAGCGTATCCCCAACTTTGTTTTGAGCATGGAACGCCTCCTTCATTTGACAGCAAAGATGGCGACCTTGCAGAGGGCATGGGATTCGAAATGCCAGATGAGGAGGAATTGAACGACTCAGGCGATGGTAAACCAGAGCGAACAGGCGATCCTGAAATCGATGCCTATTTGGACGATCAAGAGGGTGGAGATGATGATGGATGGCGTGAGGATCATGCGAGTTTGGATGGGCTGGACGAATTGATGTAATCACAACCGTGCGCCCACTCCTCATTTGTATCGTAGGACCTACAGCAGTAGGCAAAACAGCATTCGCAATTCGCGTTGCCCAAGAAGTCGGAGCCGAGATAATAAGTGCAGATTCCAGACAGATTTACCAGGGAATGGATGTCGGAACAGCTGCCCCGAACGCGCAAGAACGCGCTCAGGTAAAACACCATTTCATTGACTTTTTAGATCCCTCAGAACTGTATAGCGCAGGAGATTTCGAAAAGGATGTGATGGGATTTCTAGGAGGTTATTTCGAAAGAAAAAACATTGCCATTCTAGTGGGTGGATCGGGACTGTATGTCAAGGGAGTGATTGACGGTTTCGGAAATCTACCCCGTGACAAGGGAGTCCGAGACATGTTAAACAGAAGATTAGAAAAGGATGGCGTGGAATCACTTGCTTTTGAACTTCGAATCCTAGACCCTACTTATGCGGCGAAGATGGACTTAAAAAACCCGCAACGCGTGGTGAGGGCACTGGAAGTTTGCATCGTTTCAGGCAAACCATTCTCCGCTTTTCATTCTGAAAACAAGACGGAAAGACCATTTGATATATTACAAATAGGACTTACCCTTTCGCGAGAAGAATTAAACACGAGAATCGCAAAGAGAACGAAAACAATGATCGAAAACGGATGGGTGGAGGAAGTAAAAAAACTCATGCACCTCTCCCACTGCAATTCCCTTAGAACCGTCGGATATAAAGAACTTATATCCCACCTAAATGGCGTGTGCTCACTAGAAGACGCAGAAGAAAGAATCGTGATTTCTACGCGCCAGTTTGCAAAACGCCAGATGACTTGGTTTAAAAAAGACGACCGCGTGGTTTGGTTTGACAGGTCAGAAACAAAGTCTGCATTTGAACACTGTAAACAAATCTCATCGAAGTATGAATAAAGATGTGATGCTCCATTTCGATGAGCAAGTCGCCTCAGATCTTGAATTCGACAGAATTCGAATCTTGCTTGCCGCAAAAACACTTCAACCTACAGCTGAAACAAGAGCCCTGGCGCTCGCGCCGATTAAAAACCGCCGTTCAATCATAAAAACCCTCAGCGAAACTGAGGAATTGAGACGTATTAAAGTCGAAGGCGAACCCTTTCCTGCATTAGAATTTGAGGAGATGCAAAATGAGATTCGACTGATCGAAATTCGTGACTCTGTCCTTGACGAAGCGAGCTTCACGAAAATTTCTCGTGCCTCCCACACAGTCAATCAAATCGTAAAATTTCTTCAAAACAAGCGCGCGGAGTATCCAAGACTGAATGACATTCAGAAGGATTTGGTCTACACAAAAGACCTCATTGACCCCATCGCAAAAGTCTTTGATGCCAAGGGGCAAATTTCAGATAACGCGTCCCCTACCCTAAGTGCAATCCGAGAGAAAATGACAGGTCTGAGAAGGAAGATTAGCCGAAACTTCAACCGTGTCATGAAGGATCTCCAGGGCAAGGATATGCTGGCAGATATTCGTGAGGGGTTTGTAAATAACCGCCGCGCATTGGCGGTAGAGAGCACTTACAAAAGACGTGTAAACGGCAATGTTCTTGGATCTTCAACTGCAGGAACCATCACGTTTATAGAACCGGGGACCATCATACCCTTGAACCATGAACTCGAAATTTTACGCGATGACGAGCGTAAGGAAAAGCGACGGATTCTGAAGGAACTTACGCGAATCGCACGACGGAACCTTCCCTTGATCCGAAACTACCACACCGCACTTATTGAATTCGACTGGATTCAAGCACGTACGCGCCTGTCGCTAGATTTCAATGCATGTATGCCTCAAATCACCAAGCATCCTGGGATACACCTCATTGAATCATACCACCCGCTGCTCGTTCAGACACACCAGTCGATGGGGAAAGAAACACATCCTCAAACCCTACAACTTTCAAAGAATGGCAGAATCGTTGTGATTTCAGGACCAAATGCGGGAGGAAAAAGCATTACCCTAAAAACAGTAGGTCTGCTTCAAGTGATGTTGCAATCAGGACTTCTGATCCCGGCGGACCCCAAATCAGAAGTGGGGTTTTTCGATTCCATACTCACCGACATAGGTGACAACCAAAGTATAGAAAATCAGCTCAGTACATACAGCTATCGGTTGAGTCGCATGAGACATTTCCTGAAGGTTTCGGATGCCAAATCACTTCTGCTTCTCGATGAGTTCGGCACAGGTTCAGACCCGGAATTGGGTGGCGCACTCGCTGAAGTTTTCTTCGAGGAACTCTATGAAAGAGGTGTTTTCGGAGTGATTACAACACATTATGCAAACATCAAATCTCGTGCAGCTGAACTTAAGCAAGCCATCAATGCGTCGATGTTATTCAACCGAGAGACACTCGCCCCGTTGTTCAAACTAGAAATTGGCAATCCAGGCTCTTCTTTTACGTTCGAAGTCGCTGAAACAAACGGCATCTCACCTGCGTTGATTGCCAGAGCGAAGTCAAAACTCGACATCCGAAAAGTAGAACTCGACGCACTTATTGGCGACCTTCAGAAGGGGAAAGCGAATTTGGCAAAACTCACGAACAGACAACTTCGGGCTGAGGTGGATGCCGAAAAAACGGCGATGGAAGCGCGGAAAATTAAATCCCAGTTTTCAGAGAAATCCATAGCTTTAAGCGAAGCAACAGAAGCGTTTAACATCGCGATTGCGAGAGGTAAAAAACTCAACCAATTTATTGATCGCTTTAAGCCCGGAAAAAACAACACCGCCCTACTTGAAGAAATCAACAAGTTTCTTGCTGTCGAGAATGCTCGCAAAGAAGAAGCAGCACAACGAAAGGCCAGAAGCTCTGTGCGTGCAAAAAACGCATCCATTCAATCTGACAAAAGAAGACCAAACCACAGATCTGACGAAATCAAAAAGGGATCTACAGTCAAACTCCGGAACGGAAAGGAACGCGGAGAAGTCATGTCAATACAAGGCAAGACCGCCACAGTCATGTTCGGCGCCTTTAAAACACGCGTCGGAATAAACAAGCTCACCTTTCTTAAATAGCCATTTTCAGCCCGCAAGGAGCGACACACCCCTCAGTAAATACAGGAATTACAGACAGTTTCAATTGCTGCCCCCATGGTTTTGCCAAATTTAGACACTTTTACCATCCCTTATCGAAGGGCTTAATCTTGATGACCACAGCTCATCAAGAATAAAAAGCTGAACGATTGGCAAAAATGTGACGCTCAAATCTGACCCCCTCTTGGCGTTCCACCTCTTAAAAACAGGTGCAACGTTTTCAAGCTGCTTTCTGCTTAAAGCTTCTCTCATCTTCACTGAAGCTTTGGTTTATCTTCAAACATCACAATCGTCTTCTAAAAACGATATGGAACTATTTAGTTCATCTCAATATTTGTTGAAGTCTTACAAAATTCTGCTTTTTGATTGATTAGGTTTCTTAGAAACTTCAAGTGATTATTTGTATTGGTAATCTTAAATGAGATCCTATGCGTATTAAATTGAATCACCAAGTTTTGAGCTTTCACTATTGTTAATTGATGAAAATTAGTGGCTATTGCATATTCGTCATGATTAAATCTGAAATAAGCCACTAATCCTTTTTTTCTAATTTCAAAATTGGCAAATATTCTACCAGGTGATTTTCCCTTAAAAATATCTGGTTCTGCTATGATGA
The DNA here is from genome assembly GCA_913051865.1 of uncultured Flavobacteriales bacterium. Taxonomy (GTDB): domain Bacteria; phylum Bacteroidota; class Bacteroidia; order Flavobacteriales_D; family Sanyastnellaceae; genus UBA974. The sequence continues at coordinate 9,448 of CAJXHE010000024.1, read as the reverse complement.
TGTCATACTTGGGTGAGCCAAAGACTTTATTTTGTAGTTGTTCAAAAAAAGTGAAAGAATCACCTGCTATGTCATTGACTAGTTTTTCTTTTTTGCGTCTTTCAACACTTAATTTTAAAAGCATTTTTACGGATTAATTACTGTTCTAAATGTGAGATTAATTCTAGATTCCATATCCGTTAACGACTTAGGTATTGAGTGGCTAAGTTTATCTTGTGTCGGATACTTCATAATGAGTAAGTCACCTGATTTCAGTTTTAGTTTTAGGGTTTTCTTACCCAAACCATTCATATTTTTTTTTTTAAATTTCATCCATCTAGCCCCCCCTAAACTTAATGAAGCAATTGAAGAAGTTGGGTTATAAATATTTTCATCATCTGAATGCCAGCCCATTGAATCATTTCCATTTCTGTATAAATTCATTAAGACCGAATTATAAAATGTGTTTGTTTCTTTCTCAATTTTTGAACGAATTTGATTTAGCGTTTTTGTCATGGGTTTTGCGTCGAAATGAATATTTGAATATTTCATGTCTACGTCACCATACCAATCATTGAGCCTGGGTATTTTATGTTTTTTACCAAATATAACAATGTCATTTTGCACCCATGCTGTTTGTCTATAAAATTGGTCGTACAGCATACTGGAATCTTCTTCACTAAAAAAAGATTCAAATATTAACAGCTCACAGCCATAGAACGATTTTGATATCATCTTCAAAATGTTATTGTCATATACTCTTCTGAAACAAGGTCATTAAACCAACATAGAATTCCTTTAGATTAACTGTTAAATGTAGTAAACATCTTTCCGATGATAGAGTTAAAAAAAAACAAAATATAAGCACTAGAGTAGGCACAGAAAAAAATCCTCTATCTCAATGAAAACGTGTCTTTGTGAAATTCATAAGTAGCCCGTAGGGGGTGCAAATCCTTTGTCTAAACACACTGAAACTATTGACAATTTACAGGTTGCAAAAAACCTGGGAGCACAAAGACAATTCCTTATCCACAATCAAAAAACCAATCTCAAAGCAGGGGATTCAAATATGATTATAAAATTTTCTGACCTTACCAGAAATTTATGCAATACATTTGAGTAAGTCTATGACCAAAATTACACGACAAATTACTTTCCCACCAGAGGGTGACGACTTCTTTTTTGACCTTCAACAAGAGGTGCGTGACTACTTCAAGTCACGTGGTGAAACGCACCACGGCAACCTAAACATGTACATGAAGATGGCGCTGCTCTTTGCGGTATACTTCGGAGTCTATGGCACCGTCCTGTTCTCCCAAAATCCAACCGTCATTTACCTTTGTTTCGCGTTCCTCGGATTTTGGAGTGTGTTTTTAGGATTGAATGTCGGACATGACGCTGTGCACTTCGCACTTTTTAAGAATCGAAGACTCAATCACTGGTTCATGCACGTCTTTGACACACTGGGACTTAGCTCTTACAACTGGAAAAAAAGACACGTGGAAGGTCACCACATCTTTCCCAACATCATCCACTTCGATCCAGATATCCAGCAGACTCCTGTGGTGAAGATTTTCCCCCAAGATGTCCACCGACCGATGTACAAGTACCAATGGCTCTATATGCCTTTTATCTATGCTATTTTCACATTGCGCTGGGTGTTCTACCGCGATTTTAAGGATGTGCTTTCGGAGCGTGTCGGTGGAGTTAACAATCGTCCCTATCCCAGATTTGAAGTCTTGAAACTGATCTTATTTAAATTGGCCTATTTAGCGATCATGCTGATCGTCCCCTGGCTGGTCACTGGGTTGTCGTTTACAGTCATTGCATTGGGATTTTTGTTCTTGCAATTTTGCGCCAGTCTTACCATGACAGTTGTACTTCTCAGTGCCCACATCGACGAGAACTCCCATTTTCCAGAGCCCGATGAAAATGGGGTGATGCCTCACTCATGGTCCAAACATCACATGCTGACAACCAGCGACTATGCGACAGAGAGCTTCTTGGTCACTCATTTGTTTGGCGGCATCAATCATCATGTCATCCACCACTTGTTTCAGCACGTTTGCCATATCCACTATCCTGCGATGACTCGCATTCTGAAGCGTGTAGCAGCGAAGCACAACGTGCCTTATCGCAGCTCAAAGTACTTTTATACCGCCATGCGATCTCACTTTAGATTGCTCTACCTAAACGGACAAAATAGTTCATTAAACGAATGAAGAACATGAAGCATATCCTGGTGACAGGCGCCACAGGATTTTTAGGCTCACGGACCGTCGAAAGGCTGTCTGTTATGCCAGGCATCTCTATACGTGCAACAGGACGAAAGCTTAAGACCAACAACCAAGTCAAGGCTGACAACGTTCACTACATGCTTGGAGATTTGAACGACTCCGATTTCGTCTCTCAATTGGTCGACGGAGTGGACTGCATTGTGCATGCTGCGGCATTGAGTTCGCCATGGGGTAGCAAAGACGACTTCTGGGAATCGAATGTAAACCCCACCGAGCTGCTTCTCGAAGCTGCCACTCGTCAAGACGTAACGCGGTTTGTTTTTATCAGTACACCTAGCATGTACTTCGAGATGAAGACACTTTTCGGACTTAAAGAATCGAATTCCTTGCCACGACCCATAAATCAGTACGCCGCATCCAAGCGCGAAGCTGAGCGGCTGATCAGAGCGGCGACCGTTCCTTACGTAATCCTGCGTCCACGGGCACTAATTGGACGTGGTGATACGGTTATTTTACCCCGTATTCTGCGCGCCCATAAAGAAGCACGCCTGCGACAAATGGGCAATGGCAAAAACAAAGTCGATGTGACGCCTGTTGTAAATGTGGTCGACGCCATCGTTCTTGGATTGGAGGCTCAAGGCAAAGCTTTGAATGAGACCTACAACATCTCCAACGGCGACCCTGTCGCTCTTTGGCCAATGCTCAAAACACTTTTGGCCAAACTATCCTTGCCCTCGTTGACCAAATCCATACCGATTCCACTTATACTTAAAGTGGCGAGGCTGATGGAGTGGCATGCCCGATGGTTCAATGGCAACCAAGAGCCGACACTTACCGTATACGGTGTGGGGACAATGACCATGAATTTCAGTATGGATATTTCGAAAGCCCAAAATCTGCTCGGTTATACCCCGCGACAATCCGTGGATGAGGCGTTAGACGAATTCATCGAGTGGCACCTTAAAACTTCGCCATGACCAATGTTTCCATTCGTATTCGAAGCTCCGGGCATTGTTTTGCCTCTGGCCACCACGTTATTCAAGGCGCGGCGCGGACGCCTGTGCGATTCGAGGCAATTTGGGCAGAGCTGATCCACCCAGAGCACGGTACCATTTTATTTGACTCTGGATACACTTCGCGCTTCTTAGATGCCACAAAGCACTTTCCCAAGCGCATATACGCACTTCTGACAAAAGTCTCCATACGACCTGAAGAGGAAGCACATCGTCAGGTCGACCCAAGTGTGGTCACACACTTCATTTGTTCGCATATCCACGCAGATCACGTGGGCGGCCTACGTGATTTCCCAGACGCTACGTGCTGGGCCTCAGAGGAATGCCTTGAACAAGTCGATGAGCTCCCCGATTGGCGGAGCTGGACCCGGGGGGTGCTTAAAGAACTCTTCACTGACGGATGGCGCCAATCATGCAAGACATTTGAATCTCGACCTACGATCGACCACCCCGAATTGGGAAAGGGTCGTGACTTGCTCGGTGATGGAAGCATAGTACTGATTCCTCTGCCGGGACACGCCAAGGGACAGTATGGCGCGCTGGTGAGGACCGATCAAGGCCCTGTTTTCCTTGTCGCCGATGCGTTTTGGGACATTCGCGCGGTCACAGAAGGCAAGGTGCCCAACCCCATTGTCCGTGTCTTCTTCGACGACATGGATGCCTATGCACAGAGTCTTCAGCGCATACGTAACTTCCACGCCAAGCATCCAAAGGTTCCTTTGATTGCCACACATTGTCCTGAGGCGGCAAAACTCATCGTACCCATTCACTCTGCCATATGAGGTTGCCATTCAAACTTGAAGTTCTCTCCGCCTGGTGGTCGCTGGGAAGATCTCGAAGGTCATTTGAACGAGACCCTGAAAGCCACCAGCGCGCCATGTGGCATAGATTTCAACAACGCGTTTTGACCAAGGCACCTTTGTATCGAGATCGTCACTCAGATCCTCTTTCAGACTTTCCGATTCAGGAAAAAGCTGAATTTATGCGCGACTTCAAACACATAAACACCTGCGGACTGAGCCTATCCGACGCCATGGATGTAGCCGTAAAATCTGAGGAAAGCCGAGACTTCAAGCCCACCATCGACGGCATTACCGTGGGATTGTCCTCGGGGACTTCTGGAAACCGAGGTCTCTTTTTAGCTTCCGATCAAGAACGTGCCGTGTGGGTCGCTGCTGTATTGCAACGCATCTTAGGTTGGTCCTTTCGAAAGCGCCGAATTGCCTTTTTCCTCCGCGCCAACAACAACCTCTACAGCTCAGTGCAATCAAGGTTCATCTCTTTTAAGTTCTTCGATCTATTGGATCCCTTGGCAGAGCATCTGGTGAACATCGACCGCATGAAGCCCGATGTCGTCGTGGGGCAGCCCAGCCTGCTAATTCGCTTGGCCGACGCCCAAACCCAAAGTGCCATCGACATCGCTCCGTCCAAAATAATTTCCGTGGCCGAGGTGTTGTCTCAAGAAGACGAATCCCACATCCAAGCCACCTTTGGCATCGATGTAGATCAGGTGTACCAATGCACAGAAGGTCTGTTTGGCCAAACCTGCGCCCATGGCACCATACACTTGAACGAGGACTGGCTGCTTATTGAAAAAGAATGGATCGACGACACGCGCTTTGTACCCATCATCACAGACCTTCGACGGGAGTCCCAACCCGTCTTGAGATACCGTATGAATGACATCCTCCATGCAGGCTCCTGCACGTGTGGTTCTAAAATGCAAGCCATCTCTCAGATTGAAGGACGGATGGACGATGTGCTCATCTTGGGTGAAGAGATCACCCTGTTCCCAGACTTTATTAGACGGGCCGTAGTGGGCGCCCATCCTGACATCGTGGACTACCAAGTGGTTCAAGTTTCCAGCCAAGAACTTTCGCTATACCTGTCACACCAAGCCCTTTGGGGTTTGGCATCTGAAGCACTTCAAGAGATGTTGCTCAGGCACGGGCTCACAGATATTATACTAACTTTTACCAATTCTAAAATTCATTCACATGGCAGCAAACTCCGCCGCATCATTGCTCTCCGTACTTAGGCCCTGCAGAATTCTCAGCACGGGAATACACTTGCCACCTGCCGTCGATTCTACAACCATTGAGAAGGCGCATGGGCTGCCTGAGGGTTGGAGCTTGAAACACAGTGGGGTATCTGTGCGTCATCAAGTCATAAACGAAAACGTGGCCGACTTGGGGGCCAAAGCTGGCCAACACGCCCTAGAAAACGCGGGACTCTCGCTTTCTGACATCGACGTGCTTATCACTGCCGGAGGAAGCTTCGATCAAATCATTCCTTCACAAGCGGCTTTGACCTTGGCCATGATGCCTGGTGGAGAAGACGCACGCTGTGAAGCATTCCACATCAACACCACTTGTCTCAGCTTCGTCAGCGCCTTCGCTCTTGCGGCAGATAAGCTTCAACTCCCCGGTGTCAAATACGTCCTGGTTGTGGCATCGGAAGTGGCAAGCAAAAACATCGGTCCTGAGAATTGGGAAACACTCACCTTATTCGGGGACGGGGCAGCGGCCATGGTCCTAGAATATACAGAAGATCCCAACTGTGGCTTGGTGACGCACATGCACAAACACTATACTGAGGGTATTCGTTCTGCGCAGATTCCAGGCGGTGGGGCTTCAAAGTGCTTCGCAGACTACCCCTTCTCCTCAGAGTTGCACCACTTCCAAATGGACGGCCGAGAGCTTCTGCGCTTGACGCTGAAATACCTCCCTGGGTTCATGGAGGATTTTTTCAAGAAAGGGGGCACAACATGGCCCGAGGTGACGTGGACCATCCCCCACCAAGCCTCGAAGACTGGACTTGGCATCATTCCTAAGCTCGCGGAAATCGCTCCTGCGCAAGTCGTCAACATCTTGGAGCACAGTGGCAACTGTATTTCCGCCTCAATACCTATGGGCATTCACGAATTGATGTCAAACGACAAAATTCAATCAGGAGACACAGTCTTGCTCTGTGGCACCTCTGCCGGCTACGCAATTGGCTCACTGCTTTACCAACATGGTTAAGTTGGTTACGCAACTGTTCTCCTTAAAAAAAGGAAGCATGCGGTCCCTTCGTTGGCATCGCCTCATCACGGTGTGCTGGGTTTTCCCCCTCTTCTGCATACTGAGCCTTTGGAACAACATTGGATTGGCCCTCGATTGGCTTCTGTTTCCAAGCTTTCGTCACCAGCCTGTGGAACGACCAGTTTTTGTGGTGTCCTTGCCTCGCACAGGAACCACAAACCTCTTGCACGGCTTGACCGATTCCGGAATGCCCTTCACGGCCTTGTCACTTTGGGAGTCTCTCATCGCACCCGCTGTGGTCCAAAAAAAGTTGCTTCGATTCCTTTGGAAAGGATTTCCTATGGCCTTCCAACAGATGCTTCGTAAAGCTGACGCCAAACTCTTTAAACAACTCAATGTCATTCACAAGGCAAGTCTGTTTTGCAAAGAGGAAGACGAACTCGCTTTGATTTGGAGCCTCTCTACTGCATACTTGGGCTTCTTCTATCCAGAGTCCAACGTCTTCCGTGACCTTTATCGCTTCGACCAAGAGGTTTCAGTTCGCCGTAAGGCCCGCATTATGAAACGCTACAGACGTCTGGCTCAACGACATCTTTATGCGCTTCCACCAGATCAAAGGCGTCGTTTCCTCGCAAAAAACCCTCTTATGCCTTACAAGGTGAAAGCGTTGGTATCTGAGTTTCCTGACGCGACGGCTGTAATCATTGAGAGAGATCCGAAATCTGTATTCCCTTCTGGAGAGATATTGTTGTTGCACTTGTTAGACTTCGCTACGGATGTACCATTGTCGAAACAGGAACGCCAAACATTTATCCACCTAATTGAAGACTTTCAACATCACCTTTACCAAACCCTCGCAGTTGAACACATCATGCCCACAGTATTGGTCCCATTCAAAGACCTAATAAAAGATCGAAATGGCGTACTCAGCTCACTGGTAAAACAACTAGGGGAAGAAGACTTTAAGTTGTCCACCGCCCGCGAAGAAGAGCATCGTACACCTGCACGCTATACACCATGGACCCAAGAAGATCTTAAGACCAAACTTAGGCAACCTTGGCCCAACTGGCCGAGCGCCATGTGGCTGCAGCGTGCGCCAAGGCAAGAACAAGAAAAAGATAAATGACCGGATCTTGCCACTGAGGCCGGGTCAGTGCAAGACCTAACGCCATACAATGAATGGCTGTCCAGCCCACTTTTCCCCATGACCTTCCTTCTGACAACCCCCCCACTGTAATAGCAGCCAAGGCCCCATAGGCGAGCAACAAATTACGGTCAAGCAACGGCCAAGACACTTCAGCATGGATGTACATCAAAAGAATAGCAAAAGATAACAAACCAGCGGTCCAAGTCCACACCCCAACGAGTCGATGCGTGGTAATCCTCAACTCGGGAAGTTTAAAACCCAACAACTTTAACCACGGTAAGTTATTGGCCCAAAAGATATTGTCAGTTTTCACATGATCATCCGTCCCAAACTGCACAGGAACCTCATCTAGTTCTGCCTGAAACGTTCCAAACATTTTGTCCCAAAACACCAACGTACCCCCAAAGTTGCGGTCCAAGTAAGGCGCGTTCTTGCCATGATGTACTCTGTGATGGGAGGGAGTGATCATGATGTGCTCTAACACACCAGACTTCTTGACCAACCCATTGTGATTGTAAAATTGCACAAAATAGTGAATCGCCCCAACAGCTATAAACACCTCAAGGGGGATGCCCACCAAGGCAAGGATTAGAAAAAAAGGGATAGACGTGAGCGAACTGTACCAACTGTTGCGAATGCCCAATGACAAGCTGAAGTGATCTCCTTCATGATGGACCACGTGTACCGCCCAAAGCATGCCCAATTTGTGGTGCATACGATGCATCCAGTAAAAGCAAAAATCCCAAAACAAAAGCGCGAGGACAAACTGCGCCACTGTCGACCAACTGTCGACCCAACCAAAACTAAATCGCACAGAAACAGCATGGAAAACCGCGATTTCAATGCCACGGAACAACCACATAATGGTATGTCCCGAATTTAAATTGAATACCAACTGGTGCCAAGGAATATCTTTTCGTTGAACAACACGCAAGACGAAAGCCTCAATGGCGACCATGACCAACAACAAGATAGATGGAATAATTAAAGTCATGGAACAAATATAAGAAGATGAAAATGACAAAGTTTAGACCAGTAAGATACAGTCAAATCAAGAAAACCTAACTATCAATGGTGACAGGGGTAGATGAAATTCATTTGTAACACCTAGCAAATTTTATAAATACACTAATGTGGTCACAAACTTGGTGTAACTTGTACATCTTATATCACACACCTATGAAACTATTATTGACTGCTTTGGCTTTTTTAATGAACGTTAATGTGTTTTACCAAACAGATAACACCGCTTGTAAGTACAACCCTACGATTTCTGAAGACGACGGATCATGTATGTACCCAGAAGAAGGAGACACATGTGATGAAGCTTTTGTCAATGACTCAAATGGTGATGGGATATATGATTCATACTGCAGTGAAGACCTAAACGGTGATGGGATTATTGCTGTACAGGATTTATTACTTGTATTAAGTGAATTTGGGTGTTCATCATTATGCGAAAATGATATTAATGAAGATGGTTATATCGGTGTTCAGGATTTACTTCAGCTCCTTAGCGAGTTTGGAAATATATGCGAAATCTCAAATGATGCTCGTGTACTAATAATTGGAATCGATGGTTTGCGCTCAGATTGTCTAGAATCAGCGGAAACTCCTGCCATTGATGCTTTAATTTCAGATGGTCTATTTAGCCCTGATGCACTCAACAACGATATCACATACAGTGGCCCTGGATGGTCTAGCATGCTATGCGGTGTTTGGTCGGATGCACATGGAGTTACCGGAAACAATTTCATTGGGAGCAACTTTGATGAATTCCCATCATATATGAAACGTTTAGAATCAGAATATCCAAACCTTAATACCTATTCATTTTGTCACTGGTCTCCAATTAACGATTATATCTTGGCTTCGGATGTAGATCAAGCATTGAATACGACCAGCGATGCTGAAATAAGTGATGCCGCAGTAGACATTTTACAAAACGACAATCCACATGCAATATTTTTACATTTTGACGAAGTAGATGGAGCGGGACATAGCTACGGTTTCAATCCAAATTCTCCTGAGTACATTAGCAAAATTGAA
>CAJXHE010000023.1 GCA_913051865.1 uncultured Flavobacteriales bacterium | reverse complement strand
TTATATGGAATGCTCCCAATCACGATCGCTTTGATGGTTGAAGCGTCCAAGTTATTTAGAAATATCGGTAGGTTCTACCCAATCTCCCTCACCCTTAATTAGTTCAATTAATTCCTTCACGCCCTCCGCTTCAGAGACGTTCTTTTTCACAACGACCTTCTCTCTGTAGAGCGTGATTTTCCCTGGACCCGTTCCTACATAGCCATAATCTGCATCTGCCATCTCTCCAGGGCCATTCACGATGCAGCCCATAATTCCAATTTTAAGACCTTTAAGGTGGCCCGTGGCATGTCGGATTTTGGCCGTGGTCTCTTCTAAATCAAAGAGCGTTCTACCGCAGCTCGGACAAGAGATATACTCGGTTTTTGAAATTCTCGTCCGCGTGGCCTGCAAAATGCCAAATGCCAAGTTGTTTCTATCTACCAAACTCACGCCTTCCCCGTCCACCCAAACGCCATCTCCTAATCCATCAATCAACACTCCGCCCAAATCCGTCGACTGAAATAACGTGAATTGTTCTTTATCTAACCCATCAAGCTTTCTGCGAAGAATCACAGGAACTTTACTCTCCAATTCATCGAGCTTCATGACAGAAGTCCTCAGATCAATCATGGCATTGACTTGATGGGTCTCAAGAATCAGAACCACATCTGCACTCCTGAAACTTTCAATGAAATCTTTGGTCAAATCCTTTCTTTGAACACTTATAAAGTGAATGACACCCTTCTCCTGTAACACACCGTCCCGCCACGTTCCACCTTTATTCCACTGATCTATAGACCAAACTGGATAATGTCTTTCCACGTCATCTATGCCCTGCGCCTTCTTTTCCCAATCTGCACCATTCATTAAAACCATAAGCGTTCCCGGCAGCTTAAACGGGACAACTTGCGAATCTGTATAGATTGCATCGCAGGCATTGTCCAAAATATTCCACTTGTCATCAACAACAGAATATCTGTATCCCGCCCCCATCAGATTGATAGGAGCAAGTGACGCTTTGTTGGTCATCGTCTGTATGACAATTGGAACACTTTTCCCGCCTATTTTCCCCACCTCGTCAGCTTCCCTTCGATTGTAATTAAACGGATCAACCGAAATCGCTACAGGTTCTATTTCGGAAATACCATCCGATGTCTGGCGGGCTTTATATTTATCGACGAGAACTCTGGCAACGGGAAGTTCGTTCTCAGGTGCCTCTGTTAACGAAACTCGGATTGTATCCCCGATTCCATCTTCAAGCAACGTGCCTATTCCAACAGCTGACTTAATGCGACCATCTTCACCATCTCCAGCCTCTGTAACCCCAAGATGCAACGGGTAATTCATCCCCTCCTCTCCCATGCGTTTCACGAGAAGTCGATACGCCTGAACCATCACAATTGTATTCGAAGATTTCATCGAAATGACCATGTCATAGAAGTCACATGATTCTGCTATTCTTAAAAACTCAAGCGCACTCTCAACCATCCCTAATGGCGTGTCGCCGTATCGGCTTGTAATTCTGTCAGAAAGTGACCCATGATTCGTCCCTATGCGAATCACACGCTTCAGCTCCTTACATTTCAGAACGAGCGGCGTAAACTTTTCTTTGATCCTCTCAAGTTCTTGAGCATAAGATATGTCCGTGTATTCGTGGTGGTCAAATTTCTTTTTATCCGCATAATTCCCAGGATTAACCCTCACCTTTTCGACAAAATCTGCAGCACGCAATGCGGCGTTTGGGGTGAAGTGGATATCCGCAACAATTGGCGTATCATGCCCCTGCGCTCTCAAGTCCTTGGAGATTTGTTCCAACGCATCTGAATCCTTGATGCTTGGCGCAGTCAACCGTACGAGTTCGCTACCCGCATTAATCATGCTGCTGCATTGCGCCACACTTGCTGAAACATCCTGCGTGTTTGTGGTCGTCATCGATTGAATTCGTATCGGCGCATCTCCACCTAAGGTCAATTCACCTACGCTTACCTCTCTCGATCGTCTCCTTAAATAGGCAAATGGCGATTGCGTATATCCAAGATATGGGTTTGATTTAGACATCTTCGCTTGATTGTGGTGTGTTTCCAAAAAACGTCTTCTGGTTCAGGATAATCCAAAATACAGCGATTGATATTGACGCATCAGCCACGTTCCAAATGGGCGGAAAAACTTCTGCTCCTGCCATGAAGCTCGGCATCCAAGAGGGCCAGGTTACTGTAAAGTGAAACATATCTACGACGTTTGCCATCAGCCAGGGTGCATATCCGTCATCCATTCCAAAATGGGCCACAGTCCCCCATCCCGAATGAGAGAATAAGCGACCATACACAGCACTGTCAAGGATATTGCCAATGGCCCCTGCCCAAATCATGGAAATTCCTACCAAAAGACCGGGGTGAGATTTTCTTTCAATGAGTTTGTATAGATAAACCCCGATCCCGACAGAAGCAATGAGACGGAAGCCTGTTAAAAGGAGTTTGCCAGCAACTCCAGGAAGCGCCCAACCAAAGGCCATCCCATCATTTTCGATAAATTGGAATTCAATAAGACCAGGAATAATATCGGCTCGCTCACCAATTGTGAAATTGAGCTTAATATATATTTTTAGGAGTTGATCTAAAAGCAGAATAGGCACTACGATCATTAGAGGCAAAGCCCATCCGAAAATTTGTTTTCGCATCTCAGCGTAGAATATCTGCTGTTATTGTCTTTGCTTGGCTTCCATAGAAAGGGTCGCGTGTGGCACCAATCTAAGACGTTCTTTCGGAATTAACTTTCCTGTTACACGACAAAGACCATACGTCTTATTCTTAATTCTAAGAAGTGCATTCTGAAGGTTTTGGATAAATTTTTCCTGTCTTGCAGCCAAAGCCGCTGTTTCCTCTCGACTCATTGTTTCAGATCCGTCTTCCATCATTTTAAACGTCGGAGCTGTATCCTCTGTGGTGTTGTCGTCTTTATGCGACATCGAAGCACGCAATTGGTCTAAATCCTCTTGGGCAAGTTCCAATTTATTGAGAATTAAGTCCTTGAATTCATTAAGATCTGATTCAGAGTATTTCGTTTCTGCCATAATACCAGCTTTTTAATTTTTAACAACGTGAACTCTGACGCTAACGCCCTCATCAAGTTCAATTTCCACAGACTCAGCATCGTCTTGCCATTCGACATTTTCCGCCAAAGTTTGAGTTCGAATATACTCCAAATTCTCTTGTAACTGAACGCTTATGTTTTCAACAGCACTTATTGACAAATTTATCCTGTCAGTCACCTCTAGCCCTATGTCTTTTCTGACGTTTTGGACGCGATTCACCAATTCTCTTGAAAGGCCTTCTGCTCTAAGTTTATCGTCTATTGTGATATCTAACGCAACCGTCAATCCTCCTTCGCTAGAGACGAGCCATCCGGGGATATCCTCCGTCGAAATCTGAACATCGCTCAGGATGATGTCTACATCTCCCAAAGAATCTGACGGAGTGATCGTTAATTGCCCTGCTTTCTCAAGCTGATCAACCGCCTCAATCGGCAATGCATTGACTGCAGCAGCAATTGCCTTCATGCGCTTCCCATGTTTGGGTCCCAAGGCCTTAAAATCAGGCTTCATGCGTTTCACAATGCCTCCTCCATCACGAAGTATCTCAACCTCTTTTACATTGACTTCAGACCTTATCAAATCTTCTATCGCTGTGATACGTGAAGCTGAAACATCATCAAGGACAGGAACCATAATTCGTCTTAAGGGTTGTCTCACACGAATGCGTTCGCGTTTACGCAAACTCAAAACCTGTGACGAGAGTTTTCGCGCAAGCTCCATTCTTACTTCAAGCTCACCATCAATGATTGCATCGTCTGAGATTGGGAAGTCGGCCAAGTGGACCGAATTTTTTGCCCCATCACCCGAAGTGCCTACCCCCTCATTCAAGTCGCGATAAAGTCTGTCCATAAAGAATGGCGCGACTGGAGATCCTAATATAGATGTGGTTCGAAGACAAGAAAACAAAGTTTGATATGCACTCATCTTATCTGCGTTCATAGATCCCTTCCAGAAGCGTTGACGGTTGAGACGGACGTACCAGTTACTCAGGTCATCAATGACAAAACTCTGCAGGATACGGGTCGCGCGAGTCGGCTCTAAATCTTGATAGGCTTGATCGACCAATTTAGAAACGGTATGCATTCTGGATAAAATCCATCTGTCAATTTCAGGTTTTTCATTGCGTGGGATGTGGGGCTCCTGACCTGTAAGACCATCGATGTTTGCATAAAGGGCAAAGAAATTAAACGTGTTGTGAAGCGTGCCAAAAAACTTCCTTGTCACCTCGCCGATGCCCTCAAGATCAAACTTCAGATTGTCCCAAGGTTGAGCGTTGCTGATCATATACCAACGGGTCGCATCGGGGCCATACTTTTCCAAAGTCGAAAACGGATCCACCGCATTGCCCAAACGTTTCGACATCTTAACGCCATTCTTATCAAGCACAAGGCCGTTTGAGATGACATTTTTATAGGCTACTTTATCAAACACCATCGTCGAGATGGCGTGTAGCGTGTAGAACCAACCGCGGGTTTGGTCTACGCCTTCAGCAATAAAATCAGCTGGATACGCTCCCTCTTGATCAACTTTATCTTTGTTTTCAAACGGATAATGCCACTGGGCATATGGCATTGATCCCGAATCAAACCACACATCAATCAAATCTGCCTCTCGCGTCATCGGAGACCCGTCTGACGCTTTTAAAACGATTTCATCTACCACATGCTTGTGCAAATCAAACAACGCGTAATTCTCCTTTGACATGTCGCCGGCATTGAACTTGTCCAGAGGGTTGGAGTCCATAAGCCCCGCTTCCATAGCTTCCTCGCATCTTATCGACAACTCTTCCACAGACCCAATACACACTTCTTCAGACCCGTCTTCTGTTCGCCAGATCGGTATGGGGATGCCCCAAAATCTAGAACGACTTAAATTCCAATCGTTTAGATTCTCTAGCCACTTGCCAAATCGACCCGTTCCTGTGCTCTCCGGTTTCCAATGAATCGTCTTATTCAACTCGGTCATTCGCTCTTTCGCACCCGTCGCCCTCACAAACCAAGAATCAAGAGGGAAGTATAAAATCGGCTTATCCGTTCTCCAACAATGGGGGTAACTGTGAGAATATTTCTCAACTTTAAATGCTTGGCCTCTCGTTTTCAGATCTATCGCAATTTCTACATCGACAGATTTCTCTGGCGCCTCACCCTCATTGTAATATTCGTTTTTGACAAATCTGCCTGAAAATGGTCCATAACCTTCTCTAATTCGACCTTGCATATCAACCAGTGGCACGCCATGACCTGATCCATCATCAACAAGCATGGGTGGCACACCGGCAGCTTTGGCAACCATTGCATCGTCAGCGCCGAACGTGGGTGCAGTATGAACGATTCCTGTTCCATCTTCTGTCGTCACGAAATCTCCAGCAATAATTCTAAATGCGTCTTCAGGATGTGCCATAGGTGTGGCCCAGTTCATAAGTTGGATGTATTTCATCCCCACCAAATCAGACCCTTTACAACGTCCCACAACATCATGTTCAGGACCTTTTGCAAATTGTTTCTCTAAAAGGTTTTCCGCAAGAATGACAAAGCCTTCTGTATCTGTATATCGGTTTTTAGTACGCACAACAACATAGTCAATCTTTGATCCAACTGTAAGCGCTGTATTCGAGGGCAAAGTCCATGGTGTTGTGGTCCAGGCCAAAAAATCTACTGGCAATTCAGCCAAGTCTGATTGTCCACAGAGATCTAGCACTTTTTTCTTGCTGTCCTGGTCTGCCCGAAACTGTGCAACGACCGTGGTGTCCATCACGTCGCGATATGTGCCTGGCTGATTAAGTTCGTGAGAACTCAAACCTGTCCCAGCCATAGGGCTATAGGGCTGAATCGTATACCCCTTATAAATCAGATTTTTCTTATAGAGTTCTGACAAAAGCCACCAAACAGACTCAATGTATTTATTTTCATAGGTCACATATGGAGATTCCATATCTACCCAGTAGCCCATTTTCTTCGTGAGATCATTCCAAACCCCAGTGTATTTCATGACGGCCTTACGGCATGCATTGTTGTATTCTTCGACTGAAATTTTCTTCCCAATGTCTTCCTTCGTTATACCTAACTCCTTCTCGACCCCGAGCTCAACAGGCAAACCGTGTGTGTCCCATCCCGCCTTTCTATCCACTCGCTTCCCCTTGAGTGTGGCGTACCTACAGAAAATATCTTTAATAGAGCGCCCCATCACGTGATGAATACCGGGCATACCATTTGCAGAAGGTGGACCCTCATAGAAAACGTATGGGTTATCGGCTGGGCGAGAATCTATGCTCGCCTGAAATGTGTTTTCGCGCTCCCAAATCTCCAGCACTTCTTGAGCAATGCTTGGGAGGTTTAATGAACCACGTTCTGGAAATCCTTTCGACATCAAAATAACAGTTGGGTTTCGCGAAGATAACACCCTTGAATTAAGGAAATGCGCTTAGACCCGTACGAGTTTTAGCATATTCGTCATCCCCGTATCGGCAATAGGCATAGAGGCCAGATGTATCACAAAATCACCCTCTTTCACATTGCCATCTTTAAATAACAAATACTTGATATCTGCAATCGTATGATCTGTGCTTACCATCTTCTCGTAAAACACTGTTTTTACACCCCAAACCAAATTCATTTGATTCAAGACTTCTCTGTTGGAAGTAAACATGAAAATGGTGGCTTTGGGTCTTTGGCTACTTACTTTTTGAGCTGTATAGCCCGAGTAAGTCATCGTGACAATTGCACTGGCCTTCGTCCTTCTGGCGAGGCGACACGCATTGTAACAAATTGAATCAGAAACAAATCGGTCGTCGTCAGGATTGTATGGAGGGCGTTCGTTAAACGGTTTTTGATTGTTGGCTTCCATAGAGTCGATGATTTGCGTCATGGCCCTAACTGCATGTATTGGATATTTTCCAACACTCGTTTCTGCAGATAGCATAACGGCATCCGCCCCGTCGAGCACCGCATTTGCAACATCATTCACCTCAGCTCTCGTTGGCGTGGCGCTTTCTATCATGCTCTCCATCATTTGGGTGGCGACAATGACCGGCCTACCTAACGTCAAACATTTAGAAATAATGTCTTTCTGAATAAGCGGAACATCTTGCATGGGGACTTCTACGCCAAGATCTCCTCTGGCAATCATCACCGCATCCGCAGCTTCTAAAATGGCATCTAAGTCGGTGATGGCTTCGGGCTTTTCAATTTTCGCAACGACCCTCGCATGCTTTCTGTTCTTTTTAATGATGCCTTTGAGCGCATTGATATCACTGGCGCTCCGGACAAACGACAGACCTATCCAATCGACATTTTCTTCAAGTGCAAAAGCGAGATCTTCTTCGTCCTTCTTTGTGATGCAGGGAAGAGAAATCTTTGTCTGGGGGAGGTTTAATCCTTTTCGTGAACTCAAATGTCCTCCATGTATGACTTTACAAATAACTTCTGATTTTCCGTCAGAAGAAATGACTTCAAGCCGAAGCTTGCCATCGTCTAGTAAGATGGGCTCACCAGCTTTTACGTCTTCAGCAAATTGCTCATAGTCGGTATAAAGAACTGAGGAAGAACCTTCTCCAGTGCCTACTTTGATGACAAGCTGGGTGCTTTCAACAAGCTCTATTTGACCACCTGCGATTTCACCCACTCTAAGCTTGGGCCCTTGAAGATCAATTAAAATAGCCGTACTTGTGTTCAGGTCTGTATCCAGTTTACGGATGTTCGTAATCACTTCCTTGTGAGCCGCATGATCTCCATGGGAAGAGTTTATTCTCACAACATTCATTCCCGCCAGCAATAGTTGCTCTAGCATCTCCGGAGAAGATGTCGCAGGACCGATTGTCGCTATGATTTTTGTTTGTTTATTTGGAAATAATGATTGCTTATTCATTCTTTATATATATCTAGTTCAAACATCGCCTCTAAAGCACCCGATTTCTCAGGATTCAAAAAAGTTACCAATGTAACAAGGTTCGAATTTCTAATTCTATTAATGACATTTTCTGACGTCACGACACCATGGCCTAATCTAAGCAAATAATCCAATGAAGAAGCGCCCGATGCTAAAACCCCTTCAGGTACTCGATTCAGGATTAACGCAATGTCCAAACCTTCTTCTTCATTACTATGTCGCAAAACAATGTGTCTTGTTTCAATATTCTTGATTTTTGAATCAATCTCTCTATCAAACGCTAATTCCCATCCAAAGATTCTATTTAGTTCCCAAGCCATGCGATGACTTCCCACATGTGATCCAATCCCTAAAAGATCGAAATCACATTCAATTTCCATATCAAGATGAAGCTTTGCCATTGGCACGAAGATAACAGGTCGTTATGAATTATCTCTTGATTCTTGTGATTCGTCTTCCCTAAAAACATTCTGCCAGCCCATTCTAGATGCTTCTCGCTCCGCAATTTTCTTAGACCGGCCTGTCCCAGATCCAATACAAGAATCATCTGCAAAAACCTCCACTTCATAACCGTTTTCTCCATCAACAATAAATTCCTTTACAACATTGTATGTGAGCGTGACTCTTTGTTTTTGAGCCCAATGATGAAGGTGACTTTTAAAATCGGTGATTTCATGGATTTTCTCATCTAAACCAAACCGTTTTAAGAGGCTGATCAAGGCTTTATTTGTACGAACATAGCCAAAGTCCAAATACAATGCGCCTATTAAAGACTCCATCGCATTGCCGACCATTGTAGGCCTGATATCTTCACGTCTCATCTTCACTTCTAACAAGACCTCTATCTCTATAAATTCCCCCAATAAATTGAGGTTTTTTCTGCTTACAATCTTTGATTTACGCTGTGTAAGAAGGCCCTCTTGAGCTTCAGGGTCCATGCTATACAGATATGCCGCAACACTAAGGTCAAGTACCGCATCACCCAGAAACTCAAGACGTTCGTTGCTCTTCATCCCCGAATAATCTCCATCTAAAATAGAGGAATGCCTGAAAGCTTCTTTGTAGTAAGCTATGTTTTTGACTCTAAGCCCAAAATGATTCCGCACCAATCGTTTGATACGACCGTCCGAAGTGTCATTTTCAAAAAATCGGCGAAGCAGTTGCATTAGGTCCCGGGGGTCTGGTTTCCTAACCAGCGTATTTCTTAAACAATACGGAAGCATTGTGTCCTCCGAAACCGAAGGTGTTTGACAATGCAGCGCCTACAGCACGATGTCGTGCCTTATTAAATGTAAAATCAAGGTTTGGGTCTAAACCTTCGTCTTCATGTTCGAAATTAATCGTTGGAGGAATAATGCCGTGTTCAATCGCCAGAATGCATGCCATCGCCTCTATGGCGCCAGCAGCACCTAACAGATGTCCTGTCATCGACTTTGTTGATGAAATACTGAGTTTATAAGCTGCATCTCCAAACACCTTTTGAATGGCCTGAGTTTCAGCGATGTCTCCCAAGGGCGTAGATGTTCCGTGAACGTTCACGTAATCTACCTCTTCTGGAGTCATTCCAGCATCTTCAAGGGTCGCCCGCATGACGTTTGTCGCGCCTAGCCCCTCAGGATGAGGCGCTGTAATGTGATGCGCATCTGCACTCATTCCGCCACCTACCATTTCGCAATAAATTTTTGCGCCTCGTGCTTCTGCATGTTCAAGAGATTCGAGAATAATTGCTCCAGCTCCTTCACCCAGGACAAACCCATCACGGGTTTTATCGAAAGGCCTTGAGGCACGCTTGGGATCATCGTTTCTAGTAGACAACGCTTTGAGCGCGTTAAACCCACCTATTCCTCCTTCTGTTACAGCAGCTTCTGATCCACCCGTAACCATAATGTCTGCTTTGCCTAACCGAATCAGGTTGAATGAATCTATTAAAGCATGTGTAGAACTGGCGCAAGCACTTACTGTTGCATAGTTGGGGCCACGAAATCCGTTTCCAATACTTATGTGTCCAGCTGCAATATCTGGAATCATCATTGGAATAAAGAACGGGGAAAAACGTGGCGTTCCATCTCCCTGATAGTAGTTTTTGGCTTCATCCATAAAACTTTGGAAGCCGCCAACACCTGAACCCCAGATCACGCCAACTCTATCTGGATTGACCCTAAACTTATCGGCATTGCTTAATTCTTCTTCAGAACCTGCTTCAAATGTGATGTCGTCTCCAACAACCCCTGCATCGTCAAGCGCCTGTTTCGCACTCACTACAGCATACTGACTGTAGAGGTCCATCCTTCTGGCTTCGCGACGATGTATATAATCAAGGGCATCAAAGCCTTTCACCTCACAAGCGAATCTTGTTTTAAACTTTGAGGCATCAAAACGGGTAATTTCAGCTGCGCCACTCACGCCGTCAACTAAATTTTTCCAGAAAGAAAGGGGGTCATTACCTAAGGGCGTCAACGCCCCTAAACCTGTTACAACTACACGTTTAAGTTCCATAGACGAATGCCAATGGCTTACTTAGTTGCTTTCTCGATATGCTCAACTGCTTGCCCGACAGTACTGATGTTCTCAGCCTGATCGTCTGGAATTGCGATGTTAAATTCTTTCTCAAACTCCATGATGAGCTCTACTGTGTCGAGGGAATCGGCACCTAAATCGTTCGTGAAGCTTGCCTCGAGCGTTACTTCTCCTGCATCCAACCCTAGCTTATCAACGATGATAGCTGTTACTTTTTCACTGATTTCAGACATAATATTCGTGTTCAATTTGAAGCAAAACTAACCAAATAAATCAACCGAAAGCAACAATAACAAGAAAGTTTTAACCAACAAGATGATAATATAGATGTCAAGCCCATACAAATCAACACTAAACTCTCTTTTAACATCCATAACTTAACGGAATATTCACACATATTTAATCAAAATATCGTTGATGTCCTTGCGATTTAAGTTGGGCACCTCACAATTGACTGCTGGAAAGCCAAAAGGAATATTTAAATACGCACGCTCGTTCTAAGGCCTCTCTAATATTTCAGCAAGAAACTTCATGGGCGAGGGTGTATGAGTTAACGCAACCAGTCCGATTTCATGAAGTGCCGTAATCAACATACCCACCGCAATTCCCACACTCTCATTGACGTAGTAATTTTAAGATTTGCCCGATTGAACAGTCCCATATGAGTGCTTAAAAACTACAATTAATCCCGGTGCATTTTCAAAAAATGGCTTGATCTCGTTCGTGCCAAAGGGCGCCAAATCCTGCATCCACTCTTGACTCATTCTTCCATTGTAGTTTTTATACTCCTCCGCTTCAGCAGCAACTCTAATTCGCTTTCTAATCTCAGGATCTGTGACCCAACAAAATGATCATGGTTGTTTGTGTGCTCCGGAAGGAGCAGTGCCGGCGGCAGATATGCAGTTGATAACAGCATCCATGGGGACATCATCCGAAGAGAATTGCCGAACACTGCGGCGGGTTTTTATTTTCTCAAGGAAGTCATGACTGCGCTTAAGCATGTCTTGTGGTGAGACCCTTTCTGGTTGATACTTCATTTGTTTTTATAAGAAGAAGTATCTCTCAGTTTTTGCATCAATTTGGATGCATATATAAAGTCGTTGAGCGTTTGCGAATCCGAGACCATCATGTCAGCATTGTCACCTTTAAAAGCAATCTCCCCATTGTGAATAAAGTGTATCGTATCTGAAGCCTCGATGACGCTGTTCATATCGTGGCTTACAACGACTGTCGTCATGCCGTATTCATTCGTGATATCCAAGATCAAATTGTCAATGACTATCGCAGTTTGTGGGTCCAGACCGGAGTTGGGTTCGTCGCAAAAAAGATATTTAGGATTCATTGAGATGGC
Organism: uncultured Flavobacteriales bacterium; assembly: GCA_913051865.1. Taxonomy (GTDB): domain Bacteria; phylum Bacteroidota; class Bacteroidia; order Flavobacteriales_D; family Sanyastnellaceae; genus UBA974. Next base: position 12,173 of record CAJXHE010000023.1, on the reverse strand, counting down.
ACGAGCGATCCCAACTCTCTTTTGCATTCCGCCACTCAGTTCTGCCGGAAACTTATCTCCCTGGCCTTCAAGTTCAACGCGCAATAAACAATCTTGGACCCTGTCAGACATACTTTTCTCGTCCATATCACTGAACATCTTCAAGGGAAATTTGATGTTTTCAGCAACTGTCATTGAGTCGAACAATGCCCCGCCTTGAAATAACATTCCTATTTCTTTTCTAATCTCCTTTCGTTCCTTTCTGTTCATTGCAGTGAAGTCACGTCCATCAAAAAATACATGGCCGCAATCTGGCTCTATCAATCCCACTGTGCACTTGGTAAGGACGCTTTTTCCTGAGCCAGATCTTCCTATGATAAAGTTGACCTTGCCTTTTTCAAAAGTCGCGCTCACATCTTTTAAAACGTGAGTGTCTCCAAACGATTTTGATATGTTTTTTACTTCAATCAATCTGAGTAATTATGTAAGAAGAAGTTTTGTGAGAACGAGATTTGTAAGCATGATAATAACGACACTATACACCACAGCCTTAGTGCTCGATTTTGCAACTTCTATCGCGCCGCCAGATGTGTAGTAACCGTGATAGGCTGATACAGAGGTCATGATCAAGGCAAAAATAGTGGTCTTAATCAATGCGTAGACGACATCGTACGAGACAAAATCGACTTGTAGACCATACTCAAAGTCTGCCATACTGCTCACCCCCGTGATAAAGGCGATGGCTGCGCCAGATGACACGCCCAATGCCATACTCATAATGACGAGAACTGGAATACATATAAAACCTGCAATGACTTTAGGTAAAACAAGAAACCCCGCACTATTCACCCCCATGATCTCGAGTGCATCAATTTGCTCTGTCACCCGCATTGTACCGAGTTGTGAAGCGATGTTTGAGCCTATTTTTCCTGCAAGAATAACAGGAATAAGGGTAGGGGAAAATTCTAAAATCATGGTTTGGCGTACCGTAAAACCAATCGTGTAAACTGGGATCCACCCACTTATCTGATGAGCCGTCTGCAAGCACATCACCGCACCCATGAAAACACTCAAAAGTGTCACAATCCCGATACTTTCAACACCTATTATTGACATTTCTTTCACCAATTGCCGACGAAAAATCTTGCCTTTTTCAGGTCTATGCAATACGGTGGCCATAAACCGCGTATATCTTCCTATGTTAAAGATGATGCCCACAGCGCTAAGGTACACGTAACTATTCCTAACTTCACCCCATGAATAAACGACTTGTCACTCATATTTTGTTATGCACTTTTCTTCTTGTTTCATCGCTCACTTTGTTAAGTGGATGCACTTCAACTAAAGGTTGCGGAACATGTGATGCTTATGGGTGTGTCGACATTGACAATCATGAATAAGCCCGAAAATACATTTGCCGTTATCATGGCTGGAGGAATAGGTAGTCGGTTTTGGCCAATGTCAAGACATTCTAAACCCAAACAATTTCTTGACATTCTGGGAACTGGACAGTCGCTTATCCAAATGACTTACTCAAGACTTTCTAAGGTTGTTCCTTCTTCGAACATTCTCGTCGTAACAAATGAGCGTTACCGCGATCTCGTTAAAAGTCACCTGCCTTTAATCCCTTCCTCTAACATTCTGTGTGAACCCCAAATGCGTAATACCGCACCGTGTATCGCGTACGCAAATGCTGTGATCTCCAACCGTGTATCATCCGAAACAGACCCCTCCGAGATTGGAATCATTGTCGCTCCTTCAGACCACCTCATCTTAGATTCTTCGGAGTTTGAGCGCATCATTTCAATGGCCCTGACAAATGCATGTTCAACTGCATCCTTGATTACCCTCGGAATAAAGCCAACCCGACCCGATACCGGTTACGGATATATTAAATTCTCCGGAAAAAGCGTCATCGCACAAGTAGAGAGATTTACTGAAAAACCCGATCTCGACACAGCCGAGCGCTTTCTAGCTCAGGGTGACTATTGTTGGAACAGTGGCATTTTTGTTTGGTCTTTAAAAAGCATCTCCGATTCCTTTTCTAAACACCTCGGCGCGTTGTCTGTCGCTTTTAATGGCGCGAAATTGTGTGGTGAAGTCGGTGAAGTCAATGCGATTTACGACAACTGTGAATCAATCTCTATAGACTACGGAATTCTCGAAAAATCATCCGAGGTTCGCGTGATTTCTTGCGAATTTGGCTGGTCTGATCTAGGAACATGGACGTCTCTTGCAAACCATTTAGAGACTGATTCAAACGGAAACAGCTCAAGTGGAACGCATTTATATTCATCTAAATCATCTGGAAACATCGTCGTATCTGATGACAACAAACTGATCGCCATACGAGGCCTTGATGACTTCATAGTTGTCGATACGCCTGATGCTTTGCTGGTGTGTCCTAAATCAGACGAGCAGTGGGTAAAAACCCTCGTGGGGGAATTGAAAGACGATAATAAGTAGGTCGAATAAATTACTTGTTTCCGATCATATTGCCTGGGACTACCCAAGCGTCATATTCTTCACCTGTGAGATAGCCCAGTGCAAGTGCCGCCTCACGAAGGGTGGTGCCTTCAGAATGTGCTTTACCAGCAATTTCAGCCGATTTATAGTAGCCGATTTTTGTGTTCAGGGCAGTGACGAGCATCAGGCTGTTGTCGACAAGTTCGGAGATACGAGACTCGTTCACTGTGATACCTTCAACACAATTCTTTGCAAAGGAACGCGCACTGTCGCCAAGTAATCTCGCAGATTCAAGGATGTTACGTGCCATCATTGGCTTGAACACATTGAGTTCATAATGACCTTGGGTACCACCCACAACAATCGCAACATCGTTCCCCAAAACTTGAGCACAAACCATGGTGATCGCTTCGCATTGGGTTGGGTTTACTTTCCCTGGCATAATAGAAGAGCCCGGCTCGTTTGCTGGGAGTTGTAGTTCACCAATCGCTGAGCGAGGGCCCGAGCCCATCATTCTTATGTCATTGGCAATTTTATTAAGGGAGACTGCAAGTTGGCGGAGGGCTCCATGAGACTCTACCACCGCATCGTGGGCGGCCAGAGCTTCAAACTTGTTAGGTGCAGTCACAAAAGGGTGCTTCGTCGAGGAAGCGATGTGGGCTGCAACGATTTCAGAATATCCTGAAGGCGTATTGATTCCTGTTCCAACAGCTGTACCTCCTAAAGCGAGCTCGGAAAGGTGTGTCAATGAGGCGCGAAGCGCGCGCATACCATAGTCCAATTGGGCAACATATCCTGAAAATTCCTGACCGAGCGTCAGAGGCGTCGCGTCCATCAGGTGAGTGCGTCCAATTTTTACAATCGAATCGAACGCTTTGGACTTTGCCGCAAGCGCATCGCGAAGTGTTTGTATGCCAGGCAAAGTGTTCTCAACAATTAACGAATAAGCCGCGATATGCATCGCTGTTGGAAATGTGTCATTCGAAGATTGACTCTTATTGACATCGTCATTGGGATGTACTGGGCGCGTGCCCGACCCAAGCGTACCGCCTGAAAGTTGATGGCATCTGTTGGCGACAACTTCATTCACATTCATATTTGACTGCGTGCCGGAGCCCGTTTGCCAAACAACAAGAGGGAACTGATTGTCGTGCTTCCCTTCAAGAATTTCAGCACATGCAGTAGAAATAAGGTCTCGGGTTTCTTCAGATAAAATGCCACACTCGCAATTGGTGATGGCGGCAGCGCGTTTAAGATGGGCAAAAGCATACACGATATCTAGCGGCATAGAAGAAGAAGGGCCTATGCGGAAGTTGTTACGTGAACGTTCTGTTTGTGCGCCCCAAAGTACATGAGAAGGTACTTTTACTTCTCCGAGCGTGTCTTTTTCAATGCGGAAATCTGACATGATGTTTATCGTAGTGACGTTTATTTAGTGGGAAATTCTGTTATACTTTGTCGGTGTTTGATGCTGCGCCAGCAGCCATAAGGTACGCCTTAAGGAATCCTTCAATGTCTCCATTCATCATGGCTTCGACATTGGACGTTTCAAAGCCTGTGCGAACGTCTTTCACCATTTTATATGGCTGCATGACGTAAGAACGAATTTGCGAACCCCACTCTATTTTCATTTTCCCCGCTTCAATTTCGTCGCGTGCTTCGTTAAGGCGGGAGCGTTCGAGTTCAAAGAGTTGAGATTTCAGAAGTTGCAACGCCTTCTCTCTGTTGCCAAGTTGAGACCTGGTTTCTGTATTTTCAATCACAATCCCCGTAGGAGCGTGTCGGACTCTGACGCCTGTTTCGACCTTGTTTACGTTTTGGCCTCCTGCACCACCTGAACGGAAAGTATCCCAAGTAATATCCGCAGGGTTAATCGTAATCTCTATAGAATCATCTACGAGAGGGTACACGTAAACTGAGGCAAAAGAAGTGTGGCGACGTGCTTGGGAATCGAAGGGTGAGATCCGTACGAGACGGTGAACCCCATTTTCTCCTTTCAGCATTCCATACGCGAACTCACCTTCAAATTCTAAGGTCACTTGCTTAATTCCAGCGGGGTCGCCCTCTTGGAGTTGAAGTTCCCGGACCTTAAACCCTGCTTTGTCGCCGTACATCCTGTACATTCTCATCAGCATTGATGCCCAATCGCATGATTCAGTTCCTCCAGCACCTGAAGTAATCTGCATCACGGCATTGAGTGAGTCTTCTTCCGCCGAAAGCATGTTTTGAAATTCGAGGTCCTCGATCACCGCCAAAGACGATTTGAAAGCAGCGTCTACTTCTGCAGGATCTTCTTCACCTGCTTTCATAAACTCAAAAAGAACATATAAGTCCTCTACCTTTGACGCACAATCGTCAAATTTAATCACCCAGGATTTCTTTGAACGGATCTGTTTCATCACCTGTTCAGCTTTCTTGGAATCATTCCAAAACTCAGGATCCTGAGTTTGCTTCTCATCATCCATAACTTCTATTCTTTTTTGCGCGATGTTTAAGTAACCCTTAAGGGCATCGACACGAGTAGAAAGAGCTTCGATAGAATCAATAGTAAGCATGTCACAAAAGTAGCTAACTTAAGATGAGGAGTCTAAGACCTCTATAATGAGTTCTAAAGGGAATCCTCTTGATTGTAGATATCTGATTAAACGCGGTTTATTCGTTTGAAGTTCGAATGGCTCTGTTTTTTGACGAATTGTAATGACTTCCGCAAGCTTTTCTTTGATAATTTCAGGTGTAAAAGAGCTTAATGTTGAAGAAATTTCCACCGATGAACACCCCTTTAGAAACAACCCTTCTTTTATTTTTAATGGGCCCCAATTCTTAAGTACAAAATGATCATGAGTGAAGGCACTCATAAAGCGAGTTTGGTTTACAAAGTCCGTAGACTCTAGTATAGAAAGGTATTCTACGGCTTTAGATGAGGGAACATCAAGCTCCGACAAACGCTTTAACACCTCTCCTCGAGAACGTTCTGAACGGGCACACCAACGTCTTATTTTTTCCTTCCAATTCAATGCCTAACTGTATTATTTGACGATATAGAACCAGTATTAAAGTGCAAGGTGGTTGAGAATGACGATATTTGCAAAAATAATAACACCCATTTTATATCCGTTATGCGGTCTGAACTTTTGCAACGTATCCAAGATTTGCTCGGCAACGACGATCTGGAAGCCATCCGAAAAGATGTGCGCAGTGCCATACAATCCTTCCATGCCCTCACTCAAGATGAGGTAAGGCGTCAACGTGATGCCTGGGAAAAAGAAGCGCACGAAATCGATGATTCTTTCCTTTACAAACCTTCTGAAGAGGAAGCTTTGGTCGAGGAACTTTCAAAAAAGTATAAAGAGAGAGAGAAAGCTTGGAAGGCCCAAATAGGTGAAGAACAGAGAGCGAATTTCACCCTAAAGGAAGGCTTACTCGCAGAGTTGCGAAACATCATACAAGAGGAAGAAAATATTGGAAAAGCATTCAGTTCTTTCAATGAAGTAAGAGAGAGGTGGCAAAAAATTGGTGATGTACCTGGTGACAAATACAAAGATGTGCATGATGAATATCATCGGCTAAGGGATGAGTTTTTCTACAACATCAATATTTACAAGCAGCTTCAAGATCACGATTTACAAATAAATAATAAGAAGAAACTCGATCTTACAGAAAAAGCAAAAGAACTGTCGGCCATTGAAAATCTAAAGGAGAGAGAAAAGGCTGCACGTAATCTGCAAAAACAGTGGCTTGATGTAGGCCCTTCACCGAGAGAAAGCTATCAAGAGATGGCGGATACCTTTTTCAGCATCACGCGACCCGTCTTTGATGAAGTGAAGGCGCATTACGATAAAATTCGTGAAGGCTTTGTGGAACATAAGGTGGTCAAAGACGCTGTCATCGAAAATCTACGGAACTTACTCACTGAAGAGGTTGAAGGGAACGCTAAGGCTTGGCAAGTGATCACCAAACAGGTGATAGAAATGCAGAGCAAATGGAAAGAAATAGGGTTTGCTGGAAAAGAGCATAACGAACCTTTGTGGAAGCAGTTCCGGGAACTTTCCGATGTTTTCTTCGAAAGAAGACAGGTCTTTTACGACAAAATGAAGGCGGAAGGTGTTGAGGTGAAAAAAGTGAAAATTGACCTTTGTGAAAAGGCTGAGGGTCTGAAAGAAAGTACAGATTGGAAGGACACCACTCAGACAATGTTACAACTTCAGAAGACATGGAAAGCGAGCGGTTCATGCTCACCTGGAGACGAACATCGACTGTGGCGCAGATTTCACAAGGCTCAGGATGTTTTTTTTAAAGCAAAAAAAGAACAATTCGCTGAAAGGAATAAAGAAGAGAAAGCAAATTTACTCTTGAAAAACACCCTCTTAGAAAAGGTAGAAGGGTTTAAGGTGACAGAAAACCGCTCTGAAGACTTGAACACATTAAAAACCTTTTCTACAGAATGGAGAAAGGTAGGATTCGTGCCTCGCAAGGTGTTTGAACAGATTTCTGATCGTTTTACAAAAGCGATGGACAAGCACTATGATGCGTTAAGTGCTCAAAAGTCTGAACGCTCAGTTGCCAGCTATCAAAACCATATTAATCGCCTCACTCAGGGTGACAGTAGAGGTGGTGATGGTGGCTTGCGTCGTGAACAATCTATTCTTCGTGATAAGATTACGCGTCTGAACACAAGAATCATCCAAACCGAAGAAAATATGGAACGTTTCACGGGTAAGGGAGCGCAATCCATTCGAGATCAAGCAGAAAAGTCAATCAAAAGCTACAAGCGTGAAATTGATGAGATGAAAGCCAAGTTGAAGATGTTGCGTGAAGCTTCTGAAAATTAAAAAAGACTCTTTTACAGACTGTCCGTAAGACCTACTTTCGCTTGAGAAGAATGTCCGCCATTCCATTTGATTGACTTAAAACTTTCTGTTTTTTCGGGCAGTGCCTGAACAGTATACCCCTCCTTTTTAAGCCATTTGAGATACTCGGGAAGTGCGTAAAGCAATCTGGGGGCCGCTTTTTCGCTGTCGTGAAAAACGACAATTGACCCTGGACGAGTGAGTTTCTGTAACGATTTTAGACAATCTACCCCAGAACGAGATCTATCGAAATCTCCTGAAAGCACATCCCACATGACAACCTGTGTTCTCGTCGAGAGCGCGCGAGCTTGATTAGGAGTAATGCGGCCATACGGAGGCCGGAACCTACTTGTTAGACCCAATTCTTCTTCACATTCCAGAAAGCTCCTTAAATAGGATTTATTTGATGTTGACCAGCCACTCTCATGTCCTTGGCTGTGATTCGCCACTTCATGTCCCGCAGATCTTATACTCTTAACAATTTCAGGGTGTTTTGCCGCTTGGTTTCCTACGCAGAAAAAAGTCGCCTTTAAATCGCCGTGCTCCTTTAACTGTTCGATCACCCAAGGCGTAAGGTATGGGTGTGGCCCGTCGTCAAAAGTTAAGAAAACCTCCTTTTTTGTGCCATTAGAAGGCACTCGCCAAAGAACAGACTTAATCATGCTCTGCACAGTTTGTGGTGTACGGGTCATAAACATTCAATTAATTGACGTCTGATATAAAGTGTGGTTGCCTCCGACATTCAAATTGAGTGAGAATTGAGTGCGAAGGAGTAACTTTACGCGTCATTATGGAATACGATTTTCGCAGCATAGAAAAGCATTGGCAAGAAGTATGGAATTCTAACAATTCCTACAAAGTATATGAAACGCCTGGGAAGCCTAAGTTTTATGCTTTGGACATGTTCCCCTACCCTTCGGGTGCGGGACTTCACGTTGGACATCCGCTGGGATATATCGCGTCAGATATTATCGCACGTTATAAACGTCACTGCGGATTCAATGTGCTTCATCCCATGGGGTTTGACAGCTTTGGTCTACCTGCAGAACAGTACGCAATTGCGACAGGTCAACATCCATCGATCACCACAGAAACGAATATTAATCGCTACCGCGATCAAATGAAACAAATCGGGTTTTCATTTGATTGGAGTCGGGAACTGAGAACATCTGACCCCTCCTATTACAGATGGACACAATGGATTTTCGGAGTGATCTTCGAAAGTTGGTACGACACTGAGAGCCAGAAAGCGAGAAATATTTCTGAATTAAAAGACGCGTTTTCAAAAAACGGCACATATTCAGTCAGGCCAGCGTGTGATGATGAGTGGTGGAAGAGTTTAGAGCTGAAAAGCTACCCACATTTTGGGGAACACTTTTCAGGGGACTTCACCGCTACAGATTGGAATTCAATGTCTGAAGAAACTCAGGAGGGGATTTTAATGCATTTCCGTCTTGCCTATTTGGCTGATTCGGAAGTGAATTGGTGCCCCGAATTGGGAACTGTATTGGCAAATGACGAAGTCAAAGACGGCTTGTCAGAAAGAGGAGGGCATCCAGTTGAGAGAAAACGTATGCAACAATGGATGATGCGGATTTCAGCCTATGCTGACCGTTTAATCTCAGGGCTTGATGATTTAAATTGGACAGACAGTATTAAAGAGGCCCAAAAAAATTGGGTCGGTCGTTCTGAAGGAGCATCCGTGAGGTTTGCTGGTGCAGGCAAGGCCAGTCATTCTGTTGTTGAAGTCTTTACGACGCGCCCCGACACAATTTTCGGCGTGAGTTTTATGGTCCTCGCACCAGAACACGAACTCGTGTCAGTGTTCACTTCAAATGCGCAAAAGAAAAACGTCGATGAATACGTTGTTGCTGCTTCTCGTAAAAGTGAACGTGAGCGCCAGGGTGAAAAAGAAATTACAGGAATCGCACTTGGCGGATATGTGATACATCCATTAACTGGACATGAGATTCCTGTTTATATCGCAGACTACGTGCTGGCGGGATATGGAACAGGGGCGATAATGGCTGTTCCAGCGGGAGATGAGCGAGATTGGAAGTTTGCGCAACATTTCTCAATAGAAATTCCCTCTATTTTCGAAAGCTTCGATACCGAACAAGGGGTTTGTACTGATGAAAACGCAAAATTAAAGAATTCTGACAACCTCAATGGTCTGGCAAAAGAAGCAGCAATACCTGCCGCGATAGACCTTCTGGTAGAAATGGGAATTGGAGAGCGAAGGATCAACTACCGACTCAGGGATGCCGTTTTCTCAAGGCAACGCTACTGGGGGGAGCCCTTCCCTATATGTTACGAAGGCGACACTCCGAGGTTAATCAAAGATGTTGCTATTACACTTCCAAAAGTAAATGCCTATCTGCCTACTGAAGATGGTGAGCCACCATTGGCACGCGCAAAAAAAGCGGATTGGGAAGTCTTTGAAGGCGATCGAATGGAAACAAACACAATGCCGGGTTGGGCTGGATCATCTTGGTATTTCCTCAGGTATATGGATCCTCACAATGAAAAAGAGTTCTGCGCCCGAGAGAAGATTGATTACTGGGGACAAGTCGATCTTTATGTAGGAGGTGCTGAACATACGACAGGGCACTTGTTATACTCTCGGTTTTGGACCAAATTTTTATACGATATTGACAAAATACCGTTCGATGAACCTTTCAAAACAATGATCAATCAGGGGATGATTCTCGGGCGATCAAGTTTTGTATATCGCGTGCAAGGAACATCAAAATTTGTCACGTATGAACAGAGGAAATCTCATAAAACACAAAGGTTACACGTCGATATCTCTCTCGTGAATAATGACAAATTAGATCTTGATGGCTTTCGCGCCTGGAGACCTGAGTTCGCCAGCGCAGAGTTCATTCTTACTGACGAGGGGACTTACACATGTGGGCACGAAATTGAGAAGATGTCGAAATCTAAGTACAACGTCCAAACCCCTGACGAACTTGTCGAAAAGTACGGTGCGGACACACTAAGATGTTATGAGATGTTCTTGGGTCCACTTACTCAATCTAAACCCTGGGACACGAAAGGGATTTCAGGGGTCCACAATTTCCTACGTAAATTCACAAGGCTCGCAGGTGCGTCTGAAGATGTTCCACCTTCGAAAGCAGAACTGCGAATCGTACATCAAACCATTGAGAAGGTGACTTCAGATCTTGAACGTAGCGCCTTTAACACTGTGGTGAGCGCGTTAATGATTGCTGTAAACGAACTCAACGATCTCGACAACGCGTGCACATTTTCAGGTCTCAGACCACTTGTAACATTGCTGAGCCCCTATGCGCCACATTTGGCTGAAGCATTGTGGACAGAAGTTGGCGGTGAGGGGTTTGTGATTAATTCAGATTGGCCTAAAGCGAATGCAGAGTATCTCGTTTCAGACGAAGTAACCTACCCTATTTCTTTCAATGGAAAATTGCGATTTAAACTTACATTTCCATCCTCCGCAACATCACAAGAAGTAGAGTCGACAGTCAGGGCTGATGAACGCACAATAACTCAGATGGAGGGGCGTGAAATTCGGAAAATAATCGTCGTTCTGGGGCGAATTGTGAATATTGTTGGATAATTCACCCGTGTAATTATTTTTTTTATTATAGTATAATTTATCAATGTTAATTATTGATTATTAGCGCTTTATTACGTTTATTATGCCTATATAATCACATATAAACTGATTATATAGTTAGACGAATCTTATTATTTTGTCGATGTAACTTATTATGTGTTATATTTGTGATTCGTTCCTTTTCTGAGAACTCGAAGATTGCGACCTCATTCCCGCAAATTATAGTCCTCGACTAACAGAGAGAAACGTAAAATCCTAAGTCATGAAAAACGACATTCAATCAAACACTTGTAAGATGCGTATAATAATTACATTTACTCTAGCACTTTTCTGCTTAACGGGCTCATTTGCTCAGCTAACACCTTTAAGTTCTACCCAGTTCTTTCCAGCACCTGAGGGTTACTGGTTAGGCGCTGAAGAATATGCGACACACACAGGCGGAACTTTAGATGGCCAAACAACTTGGCGCATTTACCTTCACTGTGTGAACGAAACAGATTATTTATCATCTGTTTCTGGTGATGACAATAATATTTTTGAGCTGAATACGACGACATCTTGGCATCAAGATGACGCTGGCGTCACCTTCGGGTCAGAAGCCAATACAGCATTTTATGCCTTTATCCCTGATCTTGAATATGACAGTTGGTTAACGATTGGTGCTGAAGACTCAAACGGAGGAGTTACTGTAAGTTCGATTACAGGTGACACCGATCCGTTTGAAGATTTCGAAGCGGGAAATAACATGATCATTGATGATGGTACAGGTTCTGCATGGTATTCACCATTCCCAGGGACAGGTGACCTTACCTTACCTTCTTTCGCTGGTTCTGATCTGAAAGTTTTAGTCGCTCAAGTAACGACTGATGGAACTGTTTCAGGTCAAATGCAGTTGCAAGTATTTATGAATGCAGATCAAACTGAAGAGTGGCGCGATCTGCTTCCTATTCTATTTTCTAATCCATTAGGATGTACTGATGCTCTAGCGTGTAACTATGATTCTGAAGCAACAGTGGATGATGGATCTTGTGAGGGGATTGCTGACGGAGCGTGTAACTGTGACGGAGACATATTAGATGAATGTGGCGTGTGTGGCGGTGCAGGTATTGCGGATGGCGCATGTAACTGTGACGGAGATGTACTCGATGAATGTGGTGTATGTGGCGGTGCAGGTATTGCAGATGGCACATGTAACTGTGACGGAGACGTCTTAGATGAATGTGGTGTATGTGGCGGTGCAGGTATTGCAGATGGCGCATGTAACTGTGACGGAGACGTCTTAG
>CAJXHE010000022.1 GCA_913051865.1 uncultured Flavobacteriales bacterium | reverse complement strand
TTTCAACTTGATGTCCATCTGTGCCATCCGTATACCCTGCCAGAATAGATTTAATAGCCCCTGCGAGCGCAGTAGGCGCGTTGCGGCCAATCTTTTTCGCCATATCCAGGACTTCATCCATTAATTCACTTTGTTCCACGACTTTGTTTACCAAACCACATGCCAAACCCTCTTCCGCACTAATCATAACTGCACTTAACACCAATTCCATGGCTTTGCCTTTTCCGACAAGTTGAGCCAATCTCTGAGTTCCTCCATAGCCTGGAATGACGCCAAGCGAAACCTCAGGAAGTCCTAACTTAGCATTTGTAGAAGCCACGCGTATGTGCGCAGCCATAGCCAATTCCAGCCCCCCCCCCAGTGCAAATCCATTGACCGCAGCAATCACGGGTTTTTTACTCCTTTCTATTCTGTCAAAGAGGCTGGACTGACCTAAAGAGGCCAAATCTTTTGCTTCATCCGGAGAGAATTCGGCAAATTCGACAATGTCGGCACCCGCGACAAACGCTTTTTCTCCTGCACCAGTCAGGATGATTACACGTACTTCAGGCATAGATTGCGCCTCCTCAATTAACTGAGAAAGCCGCCTTATGACACTGCTATTCAGTGCATTAAGCTGCTTAGGCCTGTTGATGGTAAGGGTTAGGAACCCACTGTTTAGATTCGATAGAATCAATGTTTCATTGTTTACGTCACTCATAAAGCCAAATTAAGCACCACGCGACGGATTTACGCAGTCAATTTACTCCTTCCGGGACGGCTTTCTAACAAGTGCTTTGTGTATGAATGAGCGGGAGAATTAAAAATCTTTTCTGCGGAACCTTCTTCTATAATCTCTCCATCTTTCATCACGATCACTCTGTCACACACGGCATGAATCACATTTAAATCATGAGAAATAAACAAGTATGCGAGGGATCGTCTTTTTTGAATGTCGGAAAGCAACGTTAATATTTGGGCTTGGATTCTTACATCCAACGCTGAGACACTCTCATCCAATATGAGTAGCGCAGGTTTTACAGCCAATGCTCTCGCAAGTACGATACGCTGTCTCATCCCACCACTAAAAGAAGCTGGATATTTGTCAGTGTCCGCTCCGCTTAACCCTACTTCAACAAGAAGATTGCGTGCCATCTCCATCTTTTTTGATTGAGACAGCGCTTCACTGTTTTCGGTTGTGCCGATTGCCTCACATAATGCGGTTCCAATAGACATTCTTGGATTTAGTGCACTGAAGGGGTCTTGAAAGACCGGTTGCGCATCACGACGAAATGCTTGCATCATTTGCCTGTTGTTAAGGTCCAGTTCGACCCCCTTCCAAATCACGGACCCCCCATTGGGAATCTCAAGCCCTAACATCAACCTTCCCAGCGTTGATTTTCCACATCCGCTTTCACCCACGAGACCTAAGCGTTCTCCCGGAAATATTTTTAGATTGACACCATTGACGGCCGTAAATCTTTCTTTAACGTTTCCAAACCAACTCTGTTTTGTGATGTACGACAGGTCTAAATCCTTAACTTCAATGAAGGGCGGTGTTTCTTTGTTGATGTGTTGAATATGACCAACGTTTCTTTTGGGCTTGGCGTTCAGTAAGTCTAAAGTATATGGGTGGGTCGGACTGTCTAAAATCGCGTGACATTCTCCTTGTTCAACAATCTCCCCATCCTTCATAACGACGATAAAATCTGCAATATCACGGACCACATCAAGATCATGTGTTATAAAAAGAATTCCTAAATCACGCTCTTTCTGAAGGCGAAGCAACAATTCTAAAATGGTTTTTTGAACCGTCACATCTAATGCGGTTGTAGGCTCATCCGCGACAAGAATCATGGGGTCACAAGCAAGTGCGATTGCGAGCATGACGCGTTGTTTTTGACCCCCGCTTAGCTCGTGGGGATATTTATATATCGCGGTTTCTGGCTCGGGCAATTCGACCTCTCTGAAAAGTGCAAGGACTCTTTTCATGGAATCAGTTCTGTCTAACCCCATGTGAACGACCAATGGCTCAGAGACTTGTTCACCAACTTTCATTGATGGATTTAATGAAGACATTGGATCTTGAAACACCATGCTAATCGCTCTTCCCACAGGTGTGATCGGCTTTTTGTCAGCTTCTACCCAAGTCACCCCATCAATCCCTTTTACGGAACCTTTCGTAACACGTCCGTGTGATGGAAGGAGCCCCATGATTGCAGTAGAGGTCACGGTCTTCCCTGACCCCGATTCTCCAACAATTGCAGTCGTCATTCCTTCAAACACGTTAAAGGATACCCCAGAGATTACAGTTCTTTCGAACGCGACTTCCAACTGGTCAACTTGAAGAAGAGGTGTCAAAATTATAACGTTCCGCGGTTTTCTTGTTCTCGCTCTATGGCCTCGAACAGCGCTTTAAAATTGCCTTTTCCAAATGAGGTTGCGCCATTTCTCTGAATAATCTCAAAAAACATCGTCGGTCTGTCTAGCACCGGCTTTGTAAATAACTGAAGCAGGTAACCGTCTTCATCTCTGTCAATGAGAATTCCAAGTTTTCTTAATCCTTCAATGTCCTCGTCGATATCTCCAACACGGTCTAGAATGTCGTCGTAATAATTGTCAGGGACATATAAGAAATCTACACCTCTGGATTTGAGGGCTGTGATTGTTTTAATGATATCGTTTGTCGCAACGGCAATGTGTTGACATCCCGAACCCCCATAGTAGTCAATGTATTCTTCAATCTGCGACTTCTTCTTCCCTTTTGCAGGTTCGTTAATCGGAAACTTAATTCGCCCATTTCCATTGCTCATGACCTTGGACATAAGCGCAGTGTATTCTGTAGAGATGTCCTTGTCATCGAATGAAATGATTTGGGCAAATCCCATGATCTCAGCATAAAACTTACCCCAAGTATTCATTTCTCCCCAGTTCACATTGCCGACCATGTGATCGATGTACAACAGTCCCGTGTCGACAGGTTGGTAATCGGGATTCCAGGCGCGATAACCCGGCATAAATACACCGTTGTAATTGTGCCTCTCTACGAATACATGAATTGTTTCTCCATAGGTGTGAATGGCACTGAGCACGATTTCTCCGTTGTCGTCTTTCCGCACCTCAGGTTCGAATGCGCTTTTTGCGCCTCTTTTTGTCGTCTCCTCCCAACTCTTTTTTGCATCTTCAACCCAAAGCGCTATGGTTTTTACACCGTCACCGTGGTCGTTAAGGTGTCTATTTAAGTCACCTCCAGGCCGAAGAGGTGTCGTGAGGACGAGGGTGATTTTATTCTGTTTAAGGACATATGAAACAGAATCTGTGCTGCCCGTTTCAAGCCCCTTATATGCGTGAGGCTGAAACCCCCAAGCAGTCATATAGTAGAATGCGCTTTGTTTTGCATTTCCAACAATAAATTCAACGTAATCTGTCCCCAATAAAGGGAGGAAGTCGGCTGCTTCAGGGAGAACCTTGTCAAGTTGAGGGATTGTGTTTTCTGACATATCTATGTTATTTCGTAACCCAAGATTTGTAGTAATCGGGATCTTCTAAGTCAAGTGCTTGTTGCGTGAGATGAAGCGGTTTAAATGTGTCCACCATTACTGCCGTTTCAGGCGTTTCTTTCTTTCCGATGCTCTGTTCTATCGTTCCGGGATGTGGACCGTGAACAATGCCAGCCGGATGAAGCGTAAGTTGACCTGGCTTCACACCCACTCTGCTCATAAAGTCTCCATCAACATAGTAAAGCAACTCATCTGAGTCGATGTTGCTGTGATTATATGGAGCTGGGATAGAATCAGGATGGTAATCGTAAAGTCTTGGCACAAAACTGCAAATCACAAACCCTGCCGCTTCAAAGGTTTGGTGCGTAGGAGGGGGGAGGTGAATTCGGCCAGTAATGGGTTCGAAATCTTTGATGTTAAATGCATAGGGGAATAAAAACCCATCCCAACCCACAATGTCAAAGGGGTGGGCAGCATAGATGTAGTCGTGAATCAACCCGTTTTTCTTGATTTTAACAAGGTAATCACCCAATGCTTCATGAACGACCAACTCACTTGGTGTTCGGAAGTCACGTTCACAATATGGACTGTTCTCTAAAAGTTGTCCGAAATTATTTCGATAGCGTTTGGGTGTGAAAACAGGCGCTGTAGAAGCCACGATAAAGAGTCTGTTGTCATCAGAATTGAATTTAAATCGGTAAATGATTCCCTTCGGAATCACCAAATAATCCCCCATCCCAAAAACAAGATTCCCAAACATTGTTTCCAAAACGCCGCTGCCATGATGAACGAAAATCGTTTCAGCTTGATCGGAGTTTTTATAAAAAACCTCCTCCTCAATTTTCGGTGGAGATGCAAGTTCAATGGTGAGGTCAGAATTGAACATGATTGGGACGCGCGAGTCTAGATAATCCTTGCCCGGTAAGACATTAAACCCTTCTAGTTTTCTGGAGTGTAAGTTACATTCGACGGCAATTTTAGGCCGTACATCAACACTTCCCAGTACTTCCTTCACCATCGTGGGGTTGTTGTAATGATATAGGATTGAAGTGATCCCTGCAAACCCAGCTGTACCGAAGACCTGTTCACGGTAAAGACCTCCATCTTTTTTGCGAAACTGAACATGTCGCTTATTGGGAATATCCCCCAGTTGCTGATAAAAAGGCATTTTTCTCTTAATTAAATACCCTGCGAAGGTAGTTCAGAGAAATTTGATATTTACGAACGTTGTCGGCGCGCAATCAACTCTCTTTTCCGTTGATGAGCTTCGCGTACCACGGAAGTTCCCCTTCTTTGCTTAACGGCCATTGTAAGCTCAATTTGGTGCCAGTCTTTAATGATTCGTTTGGATTGAGTCTGTTTTTACGAACGATTGCTGACGTTTTAATGCCATAAATCTGCGAGATGTCCCAGATGGTTTGGCCTTGACGAACAGTATGCCAAGTGTAAGCAGCATGATTCTTCTTAGGCTGTAAGTAAATCTTGTCCCCTAAATTAAATACATGGCTTTTTGAGACGCCATTGTATTTGCGGAACTGCCAAGGCATCATGTCGAGCTCCTTGGCCAAGCTCTTTTGGGAGTCTCCTTCACGTGCAAAAACAAATTGAATCCCATGCTCTGTTGTTCTAATTCGCCTCGCTCCCCCATCATTTGTTGGAGAATTTCTAGCTGCTCTGGCCTTTGATTCAGAGCCAAGTCGATCAGAAATAACGTGTTGTTCTTTCACAATTTCAGTTTCAACATTTGTTAGACCCTTTCCAACTTCGGCTAGCGCATCATTTCCTTCTACATCCAAAACATTTAAGTTGTGGCGCTCAATGATGGTAATAAGTCTTTCAGCGTATTCAGGATTCGTCGCATAACCGCATTTTTTCAATCCTTTTGCCCATCCCTTATAGTCATCGAGCTCAAGTTCAAATAACATCGCGTATCGGCTCTTCAGCAAGAACTTACTGTGGTCCTCATAGCTGTCTCTGGGGTGGTCATACACTCTGAAACATTCCCCTTTTTCATCGTCGTCATGATACGTACGGCCTCCAACCCAATTGCTGTGACACTTTATTCCGAAGTGATTGTTTGACTTCAGCGCCAATGTACTTACGCCGTTTCCGCTTTCAAGTATCCCTTGAGCAAGTGTAATACTCGCGGGGATGTTGTATTCCATCATTTGAGAAACGGCTTCTTTTTTCCATTTGTCAATGTAGTCTTCAGAAGAGACCTCGTCATTTGCAAAAATGCCAATTCCGCAAAACAAGACACACGACCCAATTAGAGAGGCGATGCGCAATACAGTTGTTTTAAATAATGACATATTGAGAGTATGTTCTAGGGTAAAGAAAAAATAGTGTGCACAAGCGAACCATCTGCAAGATAAAAACCCACTTGTCACCTTTCAATTGACAGTTGTTTTCTACTCAACGTATAAATGTGTAAAACCTTATCCTGCGATACCTTATCCGGGTGTTGCGTCAAATTCTCTCACCACAACCCCGGTGCTGTCCGAGAACTGCCAAACCCCAGTTTCAAACCCCTGACTATAATGCCCCAAAATGTTCACCATGCCATTTGGGTGCCAAGTTTGGTACTTGCCGTCAGTGACTCCGTTTGAAAAACAATTCATGGACCATTTCATGCCATCAGGATAGAATGTGTCCCAACACCCAGTTTTCAAATCAGAACCATTCTTGCTTACAACCCTTCCACGCGTTTGGATCTTAAAATTATCATAATAAGAAATCACCTCAACGGTATCTCCTTTTAGAGATACTCTTTCCTCCTTTACATTGCCATTGCTCCATGTCGAAGTCACTTCAACACTTCTGCCTGTATACGCCGTATCTCCACAACCAATTGTCGCACAGACAACCATCCATAATGTGACCCTTCCTTTCGTCTTCATCGGTTTCGTTCAATTGTAAAATCAAGCATATTAATTAAAGCGCTGCGTGCTTCAGTATCTTCAAATACATCAAGCATTTTGACAGCTTCATTTCTTAATTCGGCCATTTTGGCTCTCGCATATTCAAGTCCCGGACCTTCAGTGATAGCCTTGATCACTTCCTGGACTGCCTTTGGGTCTTTAGGGGCTTGTTTCACCAGTTTCAGCAACCGCTTTCGTGTTCTTCTGTCAGACTTTTCAAGTGTATGGATGAGTGGCAGCGTTAATTTCTTCTCCCGGATGTCTTGGCCAGTTGGTTTCCCAGTTTTTTTCCCATCACCCAAATCGAGTAAATCATCTTTGATTTGAAAGGCCAAACCTGTTTTTTCTCCAAATGACCACATTGTATCAATCTGGGCCTGACTTGCACCTGTAGAAGCAGCTCCGCAAGCGCAACACGCAGAAATTAACGATGCGGTTTTTCTTCGGATAATCTCAAAATAAATGTCCTCAGTTATATTTAGATGTCGTGCTTTTTCAATTTGCAAAAGTTCCCCTTCACTCATTTCTTTCACAGCTTTCGACGTGAGTTTTAACAAGTCAAACGCCTCAGCATCTACAGCGGTAAGTAGGCCTCGTGAAAGCAAGTAATCACCTACAAGTACAGCAACTTTTTTTTTCCAAAGTGTTTGGATTGAAAAGAATCCACGCCTCAGGTTGCTTTCATCAACGACATCGTCATGCACCAAAGTAGCCGTGTGCAATAACTCGATTAAAGATGCTGCTGTATATGTTTTATCCGTACTCTCGCCATGAATTTTGGCAGCAAGAAAAACGAAAATAGGTCTCATTTGTTTGCCCTTACGCTTCACGATATAACGCATGATTATATCTAAAAGCGCGACATCTGAGCGAAGGGTTTTTCTGAAATGACCAGAAAACGCCTTCATCTCTTCTGCAATCGGCGCTTGAATTTCTTTTATACTAGGCATAGTGGACAAAGGTACGGCTTATCTTTGCGCTATGATTCGATCTATGACAGGCTTTGGTAAAGCTGAAGGCGTAATAAGAAATAGGAAGTATTCGGTTGAGGTTCGTTCGCTCAATAGCAAACAGTTTGACCTAAACATGAGAATGCCATCCGTTTTCAGAGAAAAAGAAATGGGGCTCCGTAAGTTGCTGAGGGAGAGTGTCATTCGTGGCAAGTGCGATTTTTTCCTAAGCTATGAACAAGACCCTTCTGAAGCCAAGCACGAAATCAACGCGAAACTTGTTCAAACATACATTACACAACTTGAAGCGCTTGCTGAGGGTTCTGGTTTGAAAGGAGAGAATTTGCTCGGGATGGCCATTCGTATGCCAGAAGCGCTACAGTCGCCACAAGAGCAACTTGATGATGACGTGTGGTCTGCTATAGAAAAACTCCTCACCGATGCCCTTGATGCTTTTAATGCTTTTAGGGAGACAGAAGGTGCGGCAACGCTTGAAGACTTTAACAATCGAATAAAAACAATTCGAGATGCGACCATCAATCTCGACCCGCTTTTAGACGAGAGACTGGCTCGCATTAGAACCCGAATAAAAACAAATCTTTCAGAGGCGATTGACAGATCGAAAATAGATGAGAATCGGTTTGAACAAGAAGTGATCTTCTACATTGAAAAAACGGATGTGTCAGAAGAGCGATCGCGCCTTACAGCGCATTGTGATCACTTTGATGAAATTCTTGCTGATGGGATAGGTCAGGGAAAAAAACTTGGTTTTATTGCGCAGGAAATAGGGAGAGAAATTAACACGCTAGGGTCAAAGGCAAACGATGCGGATATTCAGCGTCTCGTTGTACAAATGAAAGATGAATTAGAGAAAATTAAAGAACAAGTATTAAACGTACTCTAACATGCCATCAGGAAACCTTCCGCAGGGAAACGGAAAAGCAATCATATTTTCAGCACCTTCTGGTGCTGGGAAAACGACGATGGTCAAAAGTTTGATGGAGAATGAATCCCTCTCATTGGGATTTAGTATCAGCGCTACAACACGTCAATTAAGGGGAGATGAAGTTGCGTCTAAGTCATACTATTATTTAACACCAAGTGAGTTTGACCTAAAAATTGAAAAAGGGGAATTTATTGAATGGGAGGAGGTTTACAAGGGTACACGGTACGGAACGCTTTGTTCGGAAGTTGAGAATATGTGGCGAAAAGGATTAACCCCTGTGTTTGATGTTGACGTCATTGGAGGCAAGACCTTAAAAAAGGTCTTTGGCGATTCGGCACTTTCAATCTTCATCACTCCACCTTCAATTGAAGTCTTGGAGAAACGACTTAGGGGCCGGGGGACTGAAAGCGAAAAGAATATTGTTGGGAGGCTGGAAAAATCTGTGTTTGAACTACAAGAAGAAAAGCATTTTGATGTTCGCATTGTAAATGATGATCTTGCGAGAGCTATTTTGGAAACAAAACAAGTCGTCACGGGCTTTCTGAATAAATGACAGGCCATACCAACACAGGAAAAGTGGGGCTTTATTTTGGCTCTTTTAACCCCATTCATTTGGGGCATTTAATCATTGCAAACCACATGTTAATTAGAGCGGATCTAGATGAAATATGGATTGTCGTGACTCCATCTAGTCCATTTAAGTTAGACTCCAAGATGATTGCTGAACAACACAGGTTGCAAATGGTGAGGTTAGCTGTTTCTGAAAACCCCTCAATATTTGCTTCAGATGTTGAATTTAATCTGGATCGCCCAAACTACACGGTGGATACATTGGGGATTTTGAGAGAGAAATTTCCTCAAGTCGTTTTTTCAGTAATCCTTGGTGAAGACAACTATCAAAACCTCCACACGTGGAAAAATCACAGCGACATCATCAATAACCATCGCTTGTTGATTTACCCCAGACGCGTCAGTTCTTCTCCAGTCTCTAGAGAAGATTATCTTGAAAACAGCAAAGCTGTGATGTACACAAATGCGCCCATGATTCAGATTTCTTCAACACACATCCGGGAGGCGATATTAAATCACCAGGATATACAATACCTGTTGCCAGATTCTGTCATATCCTATATCGAAAACAATCACCTTTACGAATAAAAAGCGCTTTTGGGCTTTTATTCAATGTGTATTTACAGAATTCATCGCCCGTTCTAAGCCAAGCGTACAAAAGCTCTCGACTGCTTTTTGAGATTTCACCAAAATTTCTTGAAGTGCCAGCCCTTCCTCTTTCGTCCATTGACCTAAAACATGTTCGACTTGTCGGCCAATTCCGAAATCCGCGCCAACACCCACTCTTAATCGGGGATACACATTGTTCCCAATCACTGATTGAATGCTTTTCAGGCCGTTATGGCCACCATCGCTTCCCTTTGCTCTAAGTCGGATACTTTCAAAAGGCAAATTGATGTCATCGGTAATAATGAGAATCCGATCTGAAGGTATTTTCTCGGCCTCCATCCAATATCTCAGAGCCTTGCCACTGAGATTCATGAAAGTTGATGGCTTGAGTAACACCAATGTGCGACTTTTAAAACGAATGGTGGACACAGAGCCGTGACGTTCAGTAGAAAAATTTCCACCGTGTGCCTCAGACAGAGTGTCCACCACTTTAAATCCAATATTATGACGTGTTTCCTCATATTCTGCACCGGGATTTCCCAGACCGATAATGAGGTGTTTCATAATTCAGCGCTTCCTTTATGCGTCACCACCTTCAGATCCTTCTTCAGATCCTTCTTCAGACCCTTCTTTAGCACTTTCTGCACCATCTTCTGCACCAGCTTCTTCATCCTCATCAGCCACAGCGAGACGGGTTCTCTTACATGATAATAACAATACAGATTCGTTGAGTAGGATCGTACATCCTTCTATATTTAAATCTCTCACACGTATGGTTGACCCTATGGTTAATGGAGAAATATCTACTGTGATTGACTCAGGTATTTTGTCGATTAATCCTTTTACCGGGACTCTGCGAAATAGTGTCGCGATACGCCCTCCGTTCATAACACCTTTGGCTGTTCCTTCTGAACGTAATGGCAAGTTAACGCGAACCTCTTTCCCGGGTAAAACTTCGAGTAAGTCGATGTGCACGATGCGGTCTGTCACGGGATGAAATTGAACATCTTGTAAGATACAATTCACCTTCTTGCCATCTATATCTAGCTCGATGTAGAACACGTCCGGGTTAAATACAAGCTTGTTAATGCTGTTTTCTTCCACAGTGAAGTGGGTTTGGTCTTGGCCTCCGTACAGTACGCCTGGGACAGACCCAGATTTGCGTGATGACGATGCAGCTTTCTTTCCTACGTTCTCTCGAGGAGAACCGCTCAATGATGCAGTTTTCATAACAGTGTAATTATATAATAAAATGTGAACTAATACTCTCGTTGTTCATCAGGCATTTAAGTACCTGAGCAAACTGGTCATGCACAGGCAAGACCGTAATTTTTTCTTGAGGGGCATCCTTTTTAAGAGGAATGGTGTCGGTAACGATTAATTCTTGTAAGACGCTATCGTTAATTCTGTCGTAAGCTGGACCGCTTAATATCGCATGTGTGCAAATAGCTCTCACCGATAGCGCACCATGTTGTATCATTAATTCTGCAGCTTTCGTAAGCGTGCCGGCTGTGTCGCACATGTCATCGACGATGATGACATCCTTTCCCCTCACCTCACCAATGATGATCATCTCCGCAACTTCGTTTGCAACTTTTCGTTGCTTATAGCATATCGCCATATCGACGTTGAGCATATCTGAATAGAATTTTGCTCGTTTTGTTCCGCCAGTGTCCGGAGTGGCAATACAGAGGTTATCTGTTTGAAGTTTGGTTTTAATGTGTTTCAAGAATAGTGTTGAGCCAAATAGGTGATCTACAGGAACCTCAAAAAACCCTTGGATTTGATCTGCGTGAAGATCCATTGTGATAACACGATCTACACCTGCAGCCATAAGCATATTTGCAACAAGTTTCGCCCCAATTGCAACACGTGGCTTGTCTTTTCTATCCTGACGCGCCATTCCGAAATAAGGCATCACGGCTATAATACGCTTCGCGCTTGCACGTTTTGCAGCATCGATTAAAAGAAGCAGCTCAAATAAATTGTCCGAAGGAGGAAATGTAGACTGAACGATCACAACCTCCTTTCCTCGCACTGTTTGTTCAATGCTGACCGCGAATTCACCGTCAGAAAAACGAGTCGTGGTGGTGGGAACTAGCTCAGTGCCATATGCATCAGCTACCCGCTTCCCAAAACTTAAGGAAGAGTCACCAGCAAGAATTTTTATCATTTCAGACACGATCAACTAATTTTAGAAGGGCGCGAAGTTACGAAAAATAAAGTTCTTTTTAAGCTTCTGGAGCTATGAGTTTAAAGCCCTTACCATGAACATTGAGGATTTCCAGCCTGTCATCTTCTTTTAAGTGCTTCCTAAGCTTTGCGACATAGACATCCATGCTTCGACCATTGAAGTAATTTGCATCTCCCCATATTGCTGACAACGCATGGTTTCGTTCTAACAATCCGTTCTTGTGTTTGATAAGTAAAAAGAGCAATTCGTTCTCTTTTGTCGTAAGGCGATGGTTGTTGCCACTCAGGCTAAGTTGCTGAATATTATAATCAAACTCGAATTTGCCAATATTGAACTTGGTCACTTCTTCACCCTCTTGTGGCAGAGATGCGGTCCGTCTTAGAATTGCCTTGACACGAACCAGGAGTTCTTCCATGCTAAATGGTTTGGTCATATAATCATCGGCACCTACTTTAAATCCCTCTAGCGTGTCCTCCTTCATGCCTCTTGCTGAGAGAAAGAGTATCGGGATTTGTTTGCTTTCTTTTCGTATTTCAGTCGCGACTTCAAAACCATCTTTCCTTGGCATCATGACGTCCAGAATAATGAAATCAAACGTTTCTCGGTGGAATAATTTCAATCCTTCGGCGCCATCTTGAGCCCATGTCGCTGCAAATCCTTTTGCATTGAGGTAGTCGGACAGTAGTTTTCCGAGATTAGGGTCGTCCTCACATAGGAGGACACGAATGTGTGATGTTTTCATGCTAGGGGGTTGGGGTTGGATTTCAAATTCATAACAAAGGTACTTCCACCATTGAGCTCACTTTCTGCATAAATGGTGCCGTGGTGTAGTTCAACCACGTTTTTTACATAGCTCAAACCGAGGCCAAATCCCTTTACATCATGAACGTTCCCAGTGGGTACTCTAAATAACCTTTCAAAGACCTTGCCAAGAAACTCTTTTGGAATGCCAAGTCCCTTGTCTCGGAATCTTAATTCGACACCTTCATCTGTTTGAGAACTGGATATTTCTATCTGCGCGCCATCTGGGGAGTATTTAATAGCATTGTCGATAAGATTGAAAATGACGTTTGTTAAATGGATGCTGTCGGCTTGAATGATTGGATTTTCAGCCACAATGTTGAGGTCGATTTTCCCTCCTTTCCGCCTGACTTGCATTGTCACGTTTTTGACGACCTCTTTGATGAGATCATGTACGTTGACTTTTTGCAAGTAGAGTTTCATTGATTTAGAATCTGTAAGACTCGCCTGAAGCACCTTCTCTACGAGTACACCAAGCCGCTTATTCTCACCTCGAATCATGCCGATATAATGGCTTGTTTGTTCTTCATTGAGGTCCAAATCTTTGTCCCCTAAAGCTTCACTGGCCAATCCAATTGTTGAGATAGGTGTCTTAAGTTCATGTGTCAGATTGTTCATTAAGTCTCGGCGAATTCGAACCAGTTCTTTTGACTTCACCACCGACCTCATCACATAGATGAGTCCGATGGCAATGACCAGAAGCATAAAGCCCGACAAGACAAATGCGCCCATTTGAGATTCGAGTAAGTATTTTTTTAGGTTTGGAAAAAAAACGCGCAATTGCAATGGACCGAGAGCAACTTCGTACCCTTTGCCAATTAATTCTTCGCGATAAATTTCATTTTCACCTTCGAGATATGCCGGTTGCCCATATCTGTCAAAGGCTCCATACACGGCCTTGGCGGTGACGCCATTTTCCGCAAGCGCCAGGGCTACCAACGAATCCATAGGAAGCGATTCCATGCGAAGCAGTACGCCACGGGATTGATTCTGCATGCCGTCCGCAATAAGAACTTGTCCTTGAGAAAAGGAGGAGTCTGGTGTCAATTCGAGATTTTGCGCATCAAACATGATCCAATGTGAAATCGTATTGAGCGATTGTTCGACGGTTTGGTCAAAAACTTGCTGCCTCAACTCAAGGGCATTGCTCAGCCATTTTACCTGTAAAAAGCTCACACCTATTACCGCCACAGCAATGATTCCCACCAACCATGATATTTTAATACCTCTCATTGCATTCAAAAATACATATGATCCCACAATTCAATCCTCGTTTCTTCAAACTAGCGTCAATTTTAAAAAGGTTTAACAACTCACCTTCTTACCTTCGCTTCTGTGATACCAAAAGAGACCGTCGAATTAATTCATCAAACTGCCGTTATTGAAGACGTCATAGGTGATTATGTGGATCTGAAAAAGCAGGGGAGCAGTTTCAGGGGGATGAGCCCGTTTACAAATGAGAAGACCCCATCTTTCTACGTCGTTCCTAGCAAAGGCATTTTTAAATGTTTTAGCTCAGGAAAAGGCGGGTCTCTGGCGACGTTTTTAATGGAACAGGAAAAAGTAAGCTACCCTGAAGCCCTTAAAATTCTTGCCAGACGTTACAATATTGAAATTGAGGAGAGGGAACAAACCCCTGAGGAAATCGTCGCTTCCACTGAGCGAGAAAGCCTTGGCGCAATTACTTCATGGGCACAGAAATGGTTGACCGATAATCTCCTCAATACAGATGTGGGGAAAGCAGTAGGCCTGAGCTATTTTAAAAAAAGAGGCTTTCGGGATGAGATTATCGAGAAATTCCAAGTGGGATTTTCTCCTGAAGGATGGGATTTATTTACAAATGCGGCTTTGAGCGCAGGGTATGCAGAGGATAGACTTGTCGCTACAGGACTAAGCTCAAAAAGTCAAAAAAACGGAAAGTTATTTGACTTTTTCAGAGGGCGTGTCATGTTTCCAATCAGGGATGTGACGGGCAGAGTGATTGGATTTGGTGGGAGAACACTGAAGACAGAGAAAAAAATCGCCAAGTACTTTAACAGTCCTGAGAGTCCACTTTACGACAAATCAAGGGCGTTGTATGGCATTCATTTGGCGAAACCGCTGATCAGTAAGGAAGACATGTGTTTTCTTGTTGAGGGTTATACCGATGTGATGGCGATGCACCAAAGCGGTGTGGAGAATGTTGTTTCCTCAAGCGGTACGGCACTTACAATACCCCAAACTCACCTTATACGCCGCTTCACAAAAAACGTCACCGTCCTATTTGATGGAGATAGAGCGGGGGTGACAGCTGCTTTAAGAGGAATAGATATTCTACTCAAAGAAGGGATGAACGTCAAGGTTGTCACCTTCCCTGATGGCGACGATCCTGACAGCTATTCAAAGAAAGTGAGCTCGAGTGAATTCCAGAAGTTCATCAAAGAAGATGCGCGAGATTTTCTCGCATTTAAGTCTGACTTTCTGAGTGAAGAAGCAGGTGAAAATCCACAAAAACGTTCGGAACTCGTTCATAGCATCGTGGAATCTATCGCATGCGTTCCCGACGCAATTCAACGTTCAGTATACATCCAAGCGACAGCTGCACGTATTAAATTGCCTGAAGATTTGCTTCAAGCTGAAGTTGCCAAGGAGATTCAAAAGCGACTGTTAAAGGCGGCAAAAAGATCTGCGCAGCCACGCACGACTCCGTCAGGGTCTCTTTCAAGTGGTCCTGCGCCCTCTGCCCCCCTTCCTGGAACAGAATATCCCACACATGATGTTTCAGAAGATTTGGCTCCGGGGATTCCTGCAAGAGTTCGCACAAAGCGTGATATGTTAGAGGACGCGATTGTTAAACTCTTACTGGAGCATGGAGAGGTTTTAGTGAATGTCGAGATCGAATCTGAGCAGCCTGAAGATGGTGCAACCGACGCAGAGAATAAAGTGGGCTCAGCACCGACCTCTTTTACTGAGGTCCCATTCGCCGAGCTCTTGGTCCACCGCATTGAGACCCACAATCTTGAAATGGAGAACGAGTCTACAAATTATATTCTATCAAGGTATAAGCAGAGTTTAGATGCCGGGACATTGCCATCGTCCCAGTCTTTTTTCACAGACACATCCCCTGAAATTCAATCAAGAGCAGCAAATATGCTCGTGAACAAATACAGTCTAAGTGACAATTGGGCAAACAAGCATCATATTTTCTCGATTCTAGAAGAAGACGTACTTGAACAGGCCCTTTCATCAGCGACGACGCGCTTGCTGTTGTTTGATGTACAAAGAAATATTGACACTGTCATCACAGCACTCTCTTTGAAAGGCATTTCAGATGCAGAGGTGAATAGATTGCTGAGAGAAAAAATCAAACTCGACAGAATTGTCAAAGATTTAAATTTAGCGTTAGGTGTTGTTATCTTACCCAAGTAATCGTGAGCGAAATGATAAATGAATTTTTGTCGAAAAGTATTCAATTAGGCAGCTATGTTCTTTCGATGGAACGAGGCTTGGCAGTTCTCCTTACACTGGTTCTAGGACACGTCACGTTTATGCTATTTAAGTGGGGATTGCGGCGCGCTTTAAAACTAAAGCACATTGATGAAGGGCGAAGGTTTTTGATTGTCCGCTTAATGCGCACCCTGATTTATATCGTTACGTTTTTCATCGTAATCGAAGTTTTAGGGTTTAATTTAACAGTCATCTGGGCGGGTTCGGCAGCGCTCTTAGTGGGTGTTGGGATAGGCCTTCAGGACTTCTTCAATGATGTGATATCTGGCTTCGTTTTGTTATTTGAAGGCGGAGTAAGAGTGGGAGATGAGCTCGAGATTGATGGGGATCTTGTCAAAGTAAAGGGCATTGCGCTTAGAGCAACAAGAGTGGAAACGGTAGAGGGGGACCTTGTGGTGATACCCAATTCAAAAATTGCGGGCAACTCGGTGTTGAATTTCTCGCAGGGTCTCACATCTACGCGTATTAAAGTCTCTGTAGGCGTTGCCTATGGCAGTGACGTTGAACTTGTGCGACAATTGCTTTTAGACGCCATAACTGCCCAACCTCAAATCGTCAAATCACCGTCACCTCAAGTTGTCTTCTCAGAATTTGGAGATTCTGCGCTCAATTTTGAAGTCAGAGGATGGGTCCATTCACCGTGGAACAGAATCATTATTAAAAGTGACATTCGGTTTAGGATAGACACCCTTTTCCGCACGAATAAGATTAAAATTCCTTTCCCACAACGCGAGCTCTACATCACGAACACTGCGTCATCGGATCCGTCATAAGTGAATGGTTTTCATCACCGAATGATTGTTGCGTCTGTTGGATAAACTCTTAAAAGACCTAGAAAATAAAATATGTTGCCCTCCGAGTTTACATTTTACTTGCTTTTAGCTCCCTTGAGTTCTCAAGCCACGCTTGACGATAGGTCATGGAAAGTAGGGGGTTATTTTCTGGATTCAAGGTCGATGGGTGGTATGCTTTCCAGAAATAAGAATGTGATTAGCTAGCAGAAAGAAATGATGATTCACGGAACACACAACGCAGATGTCGACGACAGAAATAAGGATGTCCTTATTTATGTAAATGGAGAATTGTTCCCTCGGGATAAGGCGAAAATAAGTGTCTTTGACAGTGGGTACCTTGTGGGTGACGGTGTCTGGGAGGCCATGCGATTGTATGAAGGGAAGTTGGCCTTTCTTGATTTGCACCTGAACCGTTTGTGGGATGGGTCAAAAGCTGTCGGAATGGACTTGGGGTTTGACAGAAAGTGGCTGGTAGATCAAATCGAGATGGTGCTGGAGGCAAATCAAATGAAAACGGGTGTGCACTTACGAGTGATGGTGACTCGTGGGGTCAAGAAGACACCATCTCAGGACCCGAGATTAACAATTACAGGACCCAACCTTGTGATTATTGCAGAGTACAAGACTGCAAGTGAGGAAACCAGGAATAAGGGGATAACGTTGTTTACGAGTACTGTGAGACGCGGCTCACCAGATACGTTAGACCCAAGATTGAATTGCCACAGTAAGCTACACGAAGTACAAGCGCTGGTTCAGGCGATAGAGGCAGGGGCTGATGAAGCATTGATGCTTGATGTTCGCGGGTTTGTCTCAACGTGTAACTCCACCAATTTTTTCATTGTAAAAGATGGTGAGGTTTGGACCTCAACAGGCGCTTACTGTATGAATGGGATTACACGGCACAATGTGATCAGAATATGCAAAGAGAATGGCATTGTCTGTAAGCAGAAAGACTTCTCGTTGTACGATGTATATGCAGCTGATGAGGCCTTTGTCACGGGGAGCTTTGGAGGATTAACCCCAGTTAATATAGTGGATGGCAGGAAAATTGAGGGTCGAGAACTCATCAATAAATTAACAAGTTTATATCAGAAATTAAGATGAAGACCGTCAGAATATGTCTTTGGTCTGGACCTAGGAATATTTCGACGGCATTGATGTATTCCTTTGCCCAAAGAGAAGATACAGTGGTTTTAGATGAGCCGCTGTATGCGCATTACCTCGCTGCAAGTGATAAGAAACTCGTAGACAGACATCCTCTCGCGCAAGTCGTTCTTGATACGATGGAGAATAATGGGGCAAAAGTTGTTGATATGATGATGGGAGAATTTTCATCTGACGTGGTGTTCTTCAAAAACATGACACATCATCTTTTAGATCTTGACAGGGCTTTTATGGAGGGAGTTGTAAATGTTATTTTAACGAGGGACCCTTTAGATATGCTCCCTTCTTTTGCGAAGGTGATTAAAGACCCCACGATGGCTGATGTTGGATATGAGGCACATATTGAGCTTTTAGACTCCCTTCTTAAACGAGGGATAGAACCCATCATTATCGATTCTAAGAACCTTCTTTTAAACCCCAGAGTTGCGTTAACCAAGTTGTGTGATGTGGCTGGGATTGCGTTTGATGAAAGGATGCTCAAATGGGATGCGGGACCAAGGCCAGAAGATGGCGTATGGGCAGAGTTCTGGTATTCAGGCACACATCAATCCACAGGGTTCCAGAAGTATCTCCAAAAAACAGAACCATTTCCAAACAAGCTACGTCCTCTTTTACAGGCTTGCCAGCCGTGTTATGACACCTTGATCAATCGGATGAACTAACCTTATGCGCCTGGATATCTATCAGGTGGAGGTTTAATGTTGATTTGCCCCTGTAGGAATTTATCGCAAGTGTAAATACGATATCGAATGAGCGCCAAGCGCGCACCTCATCAATGCGTTCCCCCATTCCAAAACCAATCGCCTCATATCTTTTTGCAGGAGACGCTCCATCTTGAACAACGAGCTTGAGATGTCTTCCACCATGCCCCACTGTTCTAGGAGGGATTGATGTCACAACCCCTTGTGCCATAAAGACGGGAACTTCGTTGCCAGGGCCAAACGGCCCTAAACGTTCAAACTCCTTATACATTGAGGGGTTTAATTCATGGAGGTTGATCGGCATGTGATACGCCACCGAGTGTTTAGGTTTGGCCCCTAACGTTTGTGTATTAATGGCATTGTTAAGGCACGTCGTAAATTCCGCCATGTTTTCACGGCGGATTGTAAGTCCAGCAGCCATCGGATGTCCCCCGAATTGATCAATTAAATGCTTACAGTCTTCAAACGCAGCAAGAATATCAATACCGGGAACGCTTCGTGCACTCCCTGTGAGTACTTCACTTTCTTCAGAGAGAACAATTGCTGGACAATACCGTTGTTCAATAAGCCGACTTGCAACAATACCCAACACTCCTCTATGCCATCCTTCACCAGTCACCAATGTACATGATCTGCCAGGCGGCTGTTCAACCATTTGAGAAATGGCCTCTTCAGTAAGGTCTTCATCTAAGTCTCGTCTCGCTTGATTCATTGTTTCAAGATGATTTGCGAGCTCTAAAGCACCACCCTCATCGTTTGCCATTAATAGCTTTACTGCATCTAAGGCATGTCCAACTCTGCCAGCGGCGTTAATTCGGGGACCCAAACTGAAACTCATGTCTCTTACAGTTTTTGGAGCCTCTTCTATTCCGGCAACCTGAAGCATCGCTCTAATCCCGGGGCGCATAGATTCGCTGAGGTTTCGCATGCCATGAAAGGCAAGAACCCGGTTTTCGCCTGTAATGTCAACCAAATCAGCGCCGATGCTCAATGCAAGAAGGTCAAGATGATCGTATACGGAATCCATTGTCAGACCGATATGAGGGACAAGAGCCGACAGCATTTTAAATGCAACGCCTGCACCGGAAAGTTCTTTAAATGGGTAAAGACAGTTTGGTTGTTTTGGATTAAGTAGCGCGAAACAATTTGGAAGCTCCACCCCAGGAAGGTGGTGATCACATACGATGGTGTCTATCCCAAAATTAGCCGCATAGTTTAATGCCTCAAAATCCTTTGTTCCACAATCCAGTGTTATTAGAACAGTACATCCAGATTTACGTGCCCTGTCCACACCTTCTTTAGACACACCATGGCCTTCTTGATACCTCATCGGAATGTATGGGACAATTTGGACATCCAATCCTTCAAGGAAGGATGACACCATCGCGACAGAAGTGATGCCATCAACGTCGTAATCGCCGTAAACCATAATCCGTTCATGACCTAAAATGGCTCTATTTAATCTCGCAACGGCCTTTTCCATGTTCAACATGGTCTCCGGATCATGCAGATCTTCCAATTTAGGAGAAAGAAATGTTTCGGTGCGTTCTGCCGTCTCAAACCCTCGCTGCACAAGGATTTTTGTGACCATTTTGGAGAGCCCAATCTCCTTGCAAAGTGAACTAACTGCCCCTTTTTCAGGTTGGTTTGCGGGTTTCCATTTCAGTTTATCCATCTATATACGACTCTGTTATATCTTTGAGCACGTCGAAAATACGCACAGATATCACCTACAATGAAACAGTACCTCTCTTCTTTCAACACTTTTGTGGCATTTCTTTCAGTTGTCACCCTATTCGCTTCTTGTAGTGGATGTCTAAATGATGACAACTTAATTGGAGAAAATTGTTATGACGGAATCCTCAATAACGGGGAAGAGCTAATTGATTGTGGAGGAACAATTTGTGACCCATGTGACCCATGTGAAAACGATCTTTGGGATGCCCTTTTGGGAGAGCAGTGGGTGGATTGTGGTGGCGAGTGCGGACCATGTGACCCTTCTTTTAATGGACAACTTGATCCAGGAGAATTAGGAATCGATTGTGGATGTGATGGTTGCCCCGCTTGCCCTGAGCTGTGTGGAGATGGACTTCCAAATGGATTTGAAGAAGGCACAGATTGCGGTGGGCCGAACTGTGATCCTTGCCCTACATGCACTGACGGAGAGATGAATGGGTCGGAGATAGGTGTCGATTGTGGCGGTACAGAATGTGATCCATGTCCGACAACAGGAGATTGTACAAATGGGCTTCAAGATGGTGATGAGCTTTATATTGATTGTGGCGGGTCATCATGTCCAGTTTGTGAAGGTGCAATTAGCTGGAAAGCAAATGGTCAACAATTTATGGGAGATGCCTCTGCGACTGCGACTATGAATGGAACAAGCATTGTGATTGCGGGTGTCTCAGTTACGACCGCTCAAATTGGATTCATCATGGCCGAGCCCGCTACTGGATGGGAAAATGGCGTCGTTATACCTATGAATCTTGCCACTGCGCCTGGCACAGCCGGAGCGTATGAAGCAGTTGGAGGTGCTGAGACGTATTCAACTTCCAATGGTGGAAATATCACGATGGAACTCACCTATGTGGTTTCTGGCGCTGGAGGGTACGTCACAGGGTCATTCAGCGGAAATATGCAAAGTGCCGCTGGAGCCGGAGTAACGATCTCTCAAGGAACATTCGCGATTCCTATTAACTAAACACAACAGACTTGGGCATTGACATTTGAGTGTGAACAATACGTGTGATAACGTGTGAAAAGGTCAACCTGTGTGATGAACTTGCGTTGTTATGCAAGGCTCTATAAATTCTCAACCCCCAAGCAGAGGCTCCCGCGCGGTCATGTCCTCTTCTTTCCCAACATTACTTTTAACGATATTCATCTTGTCAGGCTGTGTCACAGCCAAGCAATTTGAAGAACTTCAGGGAAGGTGTGATCAAATAGACAAAGAAAATACAACGCTTCTTCTCAATAGCCAAGACGTAGAGATTGAAGTGGTAGAATTGCGAGGACAGGTCGCTACACTCACAGAAGTACGGACAGAATTGGCGGCTGATACGTCACGTATGGGACGGTTTGTAGCAGATTCTAAAGATGAAATTCGTCGTTTAAGAGACTTAAATGATGCCCTTACAGACCAAAGCGGCGGCCGTCTATCTACCCTAAACGCTGAAAACAGAGCGCTTTTAGAAGACGTACAAAAAATAAGAAAAGAACTTCAAGATCGTGAGGATGCACTTATCGCTCTGGAAAAAGACCTTATAAAGCGCAGTGCAGATTTGGAGTCACGGAGTGCTAGAGTTGAAGAATTAGAGGATCTATTGGCCTCAAGGGAACGTGCAGCAGAAGCACTTCGTAAGCGTTTGGAGCGTGCGCTGTTAGGTTTTGAAGGACGTGGTCTTAAAGTGGAGCAACGCAATGGCAAAGTATATGTGAGCCTCGAGGCAGAATTGCTTTTCCCATCGGGATCTGCAGAAGTAGATAACAAAGGACGGGGCCTTTTGGCACAACTGGGCGCAGTTATTGCGGAACAACACGGACTTGAAATTATCATTGAAGGCCACACAGACTCAGACAATCTTGTCTCACCAAATTTCCCTCACAACAATTGGGAGTTGTCAGTACTTCGCGCAACTTCGGTACTTGCCATCATACGTGACCAACCTGGCGTCGACCCCTCAATTTTAACGGCATCTGGCAGAAGCGAATATCATCCAGTAGATCCGAAGGATAAGTCAAGAAACCGTCGAATCGAAGTCATTCTCGCGCCGAAGCTCGATGCGCTGTTTGATCTTTTAGATGAATAACATCCTGTTTTAGAGTTTAATACACACGTTTTGGGACTCTGTAAAGAAGCGCAACGCGTCGAAACCTCCCTCTCTTCCCACACCCGAATTTTTCACACCTCCGAAAGGAGTACGAAGGTCTCGCAGCAACCAACAGTTGACCCAACAGATTCCAGTTTCTAGTTCAGCCGCGACCCTATGTGCTCTTTTGAGGTCATTTGTCCAAACCGTAGCAGCCAAACCGTATTCAGTACTGTTTGCAATTGACACAGCCTCTTCTTCAGTGTCAAAGGGCTGTATTGTCACCACGGGGCCGAAGATTTCTTTCTGATTGACCTCACAGTCGTATTTCAGTCCTTCGATAATTGTAGGTTCAACATAGTATCCACCCACAAGTCCGGGCTGGTTTTCTGGTGTGGTTTTGTTTCCCCCACAAAGGATCGTTCCTCCCTCCTCACGCGCCAGGGTTATATAGTCTATAATTTTATCTCGATGTTCTTTTGAAACGACCGCGCCCGTCTTTGTTTTGGGGTCCATCGGATCACCGACTTTCATTTTCTTTGCTTTCGAAACCAAAGCATCTCTGAAGCGTGTGTAGATCGATTTCTCTACAAGGATTCGAGATCCGCATAAACAGATTTGGCCTTGATTTGCAAAAGAAGATCGCATGGTTGTCGCGAGTGCCTCCTCGAAATCACAATCATCAAAGATGATGGCCGCATTCTTTCCGCCTAACTCCAGGCTCAATTTCTTAAATCGAGGCGCTGTCACAGATGCAATATGTGCACCGGTTGCTGTGCCTCCTGTAAAGCTAACTGCTGCTATTTTTGGGTGACGAACCAACGCATCGCCCACCTCTGCACCTAACCCGTGTATGATGTTTAAAACACCGTCGGGGAACCCCGCTTCTTTCACCCACGTGCTTAATAAATATGCGGTAACAGGCGTTATTTCGGAGGGCTTGGCAACGACACAATTCCCCGATGCTAAGGCGGGGGCGATCTTCCAAGTAAACAGGTAAAGCGGGAGGTTCCATGGTGAGATACAAGCGACGACACCGAGGGGTTTTCTGAGGGTGTAATTAATCGCTTCCCCCTCCATAGCGTGTGATTCAGAAGCGAAATGTTGAATTGCAGAAGCGTAAAATCGAAGGTTCTTTTCTGCCCTGGGGATATCAACTGCAGCAGCCAACGAGATGGGTTTTCCATTGTCCGTTGACTCTGCACTAGAGAGCAGTTGTGCGTTTTTTGACACCAAATCGGCAAGTCGATTCAGGCACGCTGCGCGTTCGCCAGGAGGAGTAGCTGACCAACTTTTAAACGCTTTGTTCGCAGATTCTACCGCGAGATTGACATCTTCCGTGCCTGATCTAGGCAGACGCCCATAGACCATGCCTTTGCTGGGATCAGTCAGGTCGAGCCATTCACCACTTGTGGCAGAAAGGAGCTTGCCTTTAATGAGATTTAATACTTCCATATATGGCTGCAATTTACTTAAAACATAAGTCTGACTTTACTATCTTTGTACCCGATTTTGCCCTATGGTGTAATGGCAACACATCTGCTTTTGGTGCAGACGTTTCAGGTTCGAGTCCTGGTGGGGCAACCACTCAA